>NZ_JBSGBN010000014.1:0-111163 GCF_053601275.1 Streptomyces sp. NPDC004752
CGAACGGCTCGCACCCTTGGCCATGCACCCACCGGGACCGAGAGGTCACAACCCTACTCGTGAGGGCTGCAGAAAGGATGGTCCTCTAATGAGCGCCCCCAGCTTGAAGGAGCTGCCATGAGCGCCGCGCCCGCCACAGGATCTCCACCACCTTCACCGCCGGGCGCGCGACCCACCCCGCTGCTCGTCCTCGACGTCGTCGGCCTCACCCCCCGTCTCCTCGACCACATGCCACACCTCAAGCGGCTCGGCCGGTCCGGCTCCCGGGCCACGCTCGGCACCGTCCTGCCCGCCGTGACCTGCGCCGCCCAGTCGACGTTCCTGACCGGCACCATGCCGTCCGAGCACGGCATCGTCGGCAACGGCTGGTACTTCCGCGAACTCGGCGACGTCCTGCTGTGGCGCCAGCACAACGGCCTGGTCGCCGGGGAGAAACTGTGGGACGCCGCCCGCCGCGCCCACCCCGGCTACACGGTCGCCAACATCTGCTGGTGGTACGCCATGGGCGCCGACACCGACATCACCGTCACCCCGCGGCCCGTCTACTACGCCGACGGACGCAAGGAGCCCGACTGCTACACCCGGCCCCCGGCGCTGCACGACGAACTCACCGAGAAATTCGGCACGTTCCCCCTCTTCCACTTCTGGGGTCCGGGCGCCGACCTGGTCTCCAGCCAGTGGATCATCGACGCGACCCGGCACATCCTGCGCACCCGCGACCCCGACCTGACGCTCTGTTACCTCCCGCACCTCGACTACGACCTACAGCGCTACGGCCCCGACGACCCGCGCTCGCACCGGGCCGCCGCCGACCTGGACGCCGCCGTCGCCCCGCTCCTGGACGACGCCCGAGCCGAGGGCCGTACCGTCGTGGCCCTCTCCGAGTACGGCATCACCCGCGCCGACCGCCCCGTCCACATCAACCGGGCGCTGCGCCGGGCCGGCCTGCTGGAGGTGCACACCCAGGACGGGATGGAATACCTCGACCCGATGGCCTCCCGGGCCTTCGCGGTCGCCGACCACCAGATCGCCCATGTGTATGTGCGCCGCCCCGAGGACCTCGACGCCACCCGGGCCGCGCTCGACGGTCTGCCCGGCATCGACCAACTCCTCGACGACCGGGGCAAGAAGGCCCACCACCTGGACCATCCGCGGGCCGGCGAACTGGTCGCCGTCGCGGAGCCGGACGCCTGGTTCACGTACTACTACTGGCTCGACGACAGCCGCGCCCCCGACTTTGCGCAACTCGTCGAGATCCACCGCAAACCCGGATACGACCCGGTCGAGCTGTTCATGGACCCGCTCGACCCCTACGTCAAGGTCAAGGCCGCCACCGCGCTCGCCCGCAAGAAACTCGGCCTGCGCTACCGCATGGCGGTCGTGCCCCTCGACGCCTCACCCGTCCGCGGCAGCCACGGCCGCCTCCCCGCGAGCGACGACGACGGTCCGCTCCTGCTGTGCTCCACCCCCCGCGCCGTCGGCGACCGCATCGCGGCCACCGACGTGAAGTCCCTGCTGCTCGCCCTGGCGGGCCTACCGGACCACCGGTCCAGAAAGAGGCACCCGTGAACGACACCGTGAATGACAGCGTGAACGACATCGACACCACCGTCACCGGCACCGACGAGCCCCTGCGCCGCGCCCTCGGCATCGGCCGCCGCGGCTTCCTGAGCACCTGCACCGCCGTCGCGGCGGGCGCGATCGCCGCACCCGTGGTCGGCGCCGCACCCGTCCAAGCCGCACCCGTCCAAGCCACGCCGACCACAGCCGCCCCCGCGTCCGGGAGGGGCGGCAGAGGGCAGCTGCTCGTTCCCGCCGACAAGCGCGGCATCATCCTGTACACGGTCCGCGACGCGACCGGCCGCGACCCGCTCGCCACCAGCCTGCCCTCCGGGTTCCGGGCCGTGTTCGAGCAGCTCGCCCGGTTCGGCTACCGGCAGGTCGAGTTCGCCGGATACGGCCAGCACGCCAACGCGCCCGGCGGCGCGAGCCTGGAGAGCGTCCAGGGCGCCCGGCTGCTGCGCCGCTGGCTGGACGAGTTCGGGCTGCGCGCCCAGGGCAACCACGGCTTCATCCCCGGCTCCTGGCCGCTGACCACCGCCGACGTGGACACCTTCAAGAAGCACCTGGAGATCGCGAACATCCTCGGCATGGACCACATGGGCACCGGCGGCGACCCCACCGGCAGCTCCTACCGGGCCGACTGGGACGTGGCCGCCGACAAGTGGAACGCGCTCGGCCGGATCGCCCGCCGCGCCGGGATCAAGCTGTACACGCACAACCACGACGCCGCCTACGGCTTCCTGCTCGACAGCGGCCCGCTGGACGCCCAGGGCCGCCCGACCCGCAGCTCCGGCATCCGCAAGCTGGAGTACTTCCTGTCCGTCACCGACCCCAGGCTGGTCTGGCTGGAGATGGACATCTACTGGGCGCACGTGGCCCAGTACAAGTTCCGCGGCTACACCGCGCCCGACGGCTCCACCCAGGAGCAGATCTTCGACCCCGCGGGCCTGGTCGCCTGCCACAACAAGCGCTACCCGCTGTTCCACGCGAAGGACGGCGTCGTCAACACCAGCAACGGACAGGGCTATGACATGGTCCCGTTCGGCACCGGCGTCATCGACTACACGACGTTCTTCTCCCGCGTCGGCCGACGCAACTACCACAACCCGATGGTCGAGCAGGACAACGCGCCCAGCACCACCGACCCGACCCAGTCCCTGACCCACGCCCGCATCGGCTACCAAAACATCGCCGCCCTGCGCCGCAGGTAACCACACCGCACGCCCACGAGGAGCCCCTCCCCGGGGTTGGCGGAGGGACGCCGGGGGGGCGGCGCCGGGGAGGAACGGCGCCCCGCGCCGCCCCGCCCGAGCACGGCGCGGCCGGCCGCGGCACAGCGGGCGACGGCGCGGGGGACAGACGCGGCGTGCTCGAGCAGGCGGGCCGCGGCACGCTCGGTCCGCGGCGCGGGGGACCGACGTGGGACGGCGGCCCGTGGGCCGGGGGACAGACACGGGGCGGCCCCTGCCCCATCCCGCCCGATCGTGCACCGGACGACGGCGTCCACAACCTCCCGGTCGCCGCCAGACAGCCGAACGCCCGCGCACCGCCCCCACCACCCCCCGTCGACGGCACCCCGCTCGCGGGCGCCCCGCGCCTTGACCCGACCACCGCCCGGCAGCCGTTCCGCACCTCGCCGCGACGAGCTGCTCGGCGGCTTCGGCGCCCCCTGGCGCGGCGCCTTCGCCGACGGGAACCTGCTGATCCGAGCGGTCACCCAGGGCCCCGCGGGCGGCGGCTCCCCGGGAACTTCCCGGACCACCAACTCACACCGCAACCCCGCGCCCGGCCGCCCCACGTCCCCACACGTCCCGGTACGTGTCCGCCCGTGCCTGCCGGGACACACTCCGTGACCTGGGCGGGCCGCCGCCGACCACGTCCCCGGCCTTCGCCCAGGTCACGGAAACGCAGGTGAACGCCACTCCGAAACCTTGGTATCGTTGACCACGTCGCCGCGGGGAACACCCCCGGCAAGGCGGCGGACACCTAGTCCGGGTGGCGGAATGGCAGACGCGCTAGCTTGAGGTGCTAGTGCCCTTTATCGGGCGTGGGGGTTCAAGTCCCCCCTCGGACACCAGCAGAGACCCCAGTTGATCTGGGGTTTTTCTTTTTCTCGGACTGTGGCGTGACCAACCTCGTGACCAACAGCCTGGAGATTCCCCAGGTCAGACCAGGGATGACAGGCCGAGTCGGCCCGCACCGGAGGCGGCCAGTCGGCGCGCTCCGTCCTTACGAGAGTGGCCGTACCGGGCCATGGTGTAGCCCGGCGAGTGATGCCGGACGTTGGCGGAGACCTCTACCGGGTTCTCTCCGGCCTCCAGATCGTTCGTGACCTTGCTGTGCCTCCAGTCGTGAATCCGGAAGTCCTCCGGCAGGTGCAGGCGGGTGCGCAGGGTGCGCCACCGTGCCGAGACCTTCTCAGGGTCCTGCGGGCCGCCAGCCTCGCCCCGGTACAGCTTGAAGCCGTCACGGGCGAACACAAGGTCATGATCAACCCAGGCGGAGCCGAGACGTGCACGTTCGGCGTCCTGCCTCTCCTTCTGCCACTTCAGGACGTTCATCACGGACTGATCCACGTAGATCACCGCGTTGTCGTCGGCGTCCTTGGTCAGCTTCCGCAGCCGGTAGGTGTTGCCCTCTTCGACCACGACCCAGCCCAGTTCGATGGCTCCCTCTTCCCAGTGGATCAAAGACCACTTCATCCCCAGGGCCTCACTGCGCCGGACGCCGGTCGCGGCGTAGACGGTCCACAAGGGGGCGTCTCTGAGGCAGTGATGAGTCAGGCCACCGTCACAGGCCCGGTTCCCGCAGGGCTCCCAGACGGCTGCCAGGAAGCGGGCCGTCTGACCGTCGTCCACGGTGGGGTACTTCTGTTCCTGCGCCCGTATCTCTCGCGACGTGGGCGGGTGCGCAGTCGCCGCCGGGTTGGCGGGGATCAGCTTGGGCACTGCGGCCCCGAGGGCGCCGGACAGGATGTTGTGGACGTGCCGGACGCTCTTCGCTCCGAGAGGCTTGCCCTTGTTGGTCGGGCACGGGGCCGTCTCCAGCAGCCGGTACAGATCATCAAGCGTGTCGTCGGTGACCTCACACAGCTTGACGCTGCCGATGTGCGGCTTGATGTGCAGACGGATCTTCGTCTCGTACCCGGCCACGGTCGTTCCCTCCTTCCTGAGATTCGACAGCCACTTGTCGAGCCAGTCACCCAGCTTCATGTCAGAGCGGGCCGCGATCTTGCCCGCCTCGTAGTTGCTGTGCCACTCCCGCAGCGCCTTCTCTGCTGCGGTCTTCGTCGGGTACTCCCGACCGATCCAGTAGCGCTCCTTCTTCCCTGTCGCCTTGTTGAAATGGAGCGGGGTGCGCACGCCCCAGGTGTTCGGTCTGCCCTTGCGCGGGATCTCCACCGGAGTCCCCCCCGAGCCCGTTACCGCGCTTCGCCACTGGCGTTACTGCTCCTTCCTGTTACTGGTCAACCAGTCGTTGAGGATCGACATCGCCTTGTCCGTGAGCTGCTTTCCGTCCCACAGACCCAATTCCTTGGCGCGCTTGACGAGCTCAGACAAGGTGGCCTTGCCGACGCCAGGAGTGCCGCCAACTCCCCCTGTGGGGCTGTCGTCCCTGTGGCCCTCATCCGGTCCAGTTCGGCGACGAGGAGCGTGTAGTCCTGTTCAGTACGACAACGCGCCGGAACAGGCCACGGCTCGTTCATCGCGCGATCCTCCTGGCTGGCCAGAGCCGCGCGGGCCTGAGCCTTGATCTCCGCAAGGGGGATCTGCCGGAGTAGGGATGCCGGGATGCCGTCCGTTTCCAGGGCCTGGTTCATGCCGCGTTCGATCTCTTCAGCGTCCCCGCCAACGGCCAGCCGGATGGACAGCTGCGAGGGCCCGTTGAAGGGCGCATGGACCGGGCAGCGTGCAGTGACCAGCCATGGTCCGTAGGTGCGCTTCCAGATCAGCTCTGAGCCCTCGCGCTCTCCGCAACACCACCAAGGATGAGGCCCAGGAGGTCCGCGACCCCGCCATGGTCCTGCACGCGCACATCACCCCGTCCGACTGGACCAAATACGTGGGCGAGTCGGAAGCAGCCGGAGGCTCGTACAACCGCATCCTGCCGTTCCTGCTCGGCTCCGTGCCGATGCTCGATGACGACCGGGTGACCCTGCCGAAGGTGGACGGGTGGGAGCTGTCCGACGCCTACGGCTGGGCCACTGCCCGGACCCGTGTGATCACGCTCGGGGAGGACGCCCGGCCCTTGTGGCGGATCGTTCGGCGCTATGCGCGCATCCTCGGTGAGGCACTGCCGGAGGCTCAGGCCGTATTCATCGAACGGACGGCAGAACAGACGCTGAGGGTTGCGGCCTGTCTCGCCGCTTCTGAGTGCTCCGAGACGATTAAGGGAGAGATGCTGGCTGCCGCGTTCGCTCTGGTTCGGCGGTCGGTGCAGGACGCCGTACGCATCACCAGGGGGCTACCTCTCCGAAGGTGAAGCGACAGCCACTCAGTCTCGCTGACAAGGTCCGGGCCCGGATCGAGATGCACGGCGGTCGGGCCACGTCCTCTCAGGTTCTCCCGTTCGTTGGGGCGACGGCCGCTGAGGTTCGCGCGCTGCCGGGAATCGTCGTGACTGTGGAGAGGTCAGGGAAGACGGGTCGACCGGCCACCGTTTTCTCAATCCGCGGTGACAGTTCCGGTGACGCTCCGCCGCAGCCGGCCAGCACGGACAGCAACAGGAACCGGGACACTTCCCGTCACGCTGAGCCGCAGCCGGCCAGCGCGGAGCGTGAACAGAACCGCGCAACGGTTGTCCGTCTGGATGCTTACCGACCAGCACCCAAGCAGGCCCCGAAGCCTGCGCCCGAACCGAAGCGGTCGGTACGCCCTTCGGTTTCCGTGACTGAGCGGCCCGAACCGCTCGGAGAGAACCCGTTCCGCGCACTGCTATAGCAAACAGGCTGGAAAAGCAGAAGGCCCCCCACAGGTTCAGTGGGGGGCGTCTGGCTTCTGGGACACGGCGGGCTTCCCTTCGGCAGTTCGAGCTTAATTTATGTGACGGTGATGCCCCGATAGCCGGTCCACGCCTCGCATGCGGCGACCATGGACTTCAGCCAGTCCTCATCCGGCTTCCGCTCGGCAAACGCGCTGTACATACGCAGGTTGGCGGCGGCGAAGGCGTTGATTGCCTCCGGAGCCGCCTTGTGCCACGCGGGCAACGGAGCCGCCCACTTCTCTGCGCTCGCCGGGGTGTGACCGGCCGCGATGAGCTGGAGAACCAGAAGCGCAGGATCCATGAACCCGGCTCCCATAGTCGGCCACGCCCAATCCACGGCCCACACGCGCCGCCCCGCTACGAGCAGGTTGTGAGGGTTGATGTCCGTGTAGAGAAGCGACTCACCCCGGAACAGCTCGGCTTCCGAACTGTCCGAGGCGAACCGGTCCCACCGGGTCTCTGTCCAGTCTCGGGCGAACGCCGGAAGGGGCACGCGACCAATCTGCGCGATCGTGTCGACCACCAGAGGGAGATCCGGCGAGTCGGGCGCGAAGTCGGCCGAACGGCCGTCGACCACTTCGTAACCCAGGACCAACCAGTCTTCGGCTTCCACATCCCACAACAGGGGCGGTGCGATGTGGACAAGGGCGGCATCGATCATCCGCTCCCTGACGAGGGAGTCCCGCCGACCGCCGGGCCGATTGCGGACAGCCTTGATGAAGAAGGGGCCGTTCTCGCACTCAACGATGGCGGTCAGATCTGAGCTGTTGCCGTGTTCGGTCCGACGGATCGCGGTCACCGGGCCCGTGTGCTCCCGGATGAGAGGTCGGATTGCGGATTCGGGGAGGTCGGTGTCCATGGGCCTTTCAGTTCCTCGGCGAGCACGAACTACCGGGGAAGCCCGGAGAGCACTCGCTCTCGTCGCCACCGCCGCCGCTGTCGTTGTCCGGGCCGCAGGGGCTATCGGGGCCGCAGCTGTACGAGACGCTGAGATCCCGCCCCTGTCGGATGGTCGTGTTGGCCTGTGCCATCTCGGGGCCACCGAGGATAGCGCCGAGCGGCGCGTCCTGGACGTTCCCCACAGCCATCCAGGTCGAGAAGACGCACGGCGACACCTTGCCATCCGGAGCGACGGACGCCCGCCCGTCCCCGCACCGCCCGCAGAGACCGTCCGTGCACGGCTCCTGTCCGCTCGCCGCGCGCCCGAAGGGCCTGACGTGGTCGACGTGAACGGTACGGACGCCCAGTGCCTGAAGCTCCCGCCGGGTCTCGTCGCCGGTGTCAGACGGGCCGGAGACGATCACGGAGACGCGGATCGGGATCTTGTCCGTCACCGCCTTCACGATGTTCGCGCGGGTGCGGGCGTGACTGTTCCGCCCGGTAACTGCGTTGTGCGCGTCCTCCGAGCCGTAGTACGACGTGGCCAGGCTGACGCCCTTCCGCCGAAGCAGCTCCCACCAGTTCTGGCTCAGGTGAACCATGTTGCTGTATACCTCGACGTCCAGGCCGAGCTTCAGCGCGTGCTCGATCAGGGACGGCGCGTCGGGGTGCATGGTGACCTCACCCCCGGTGAACTGCACTCGGGGGACGTCGGCCGCAGCGGCTTCGTTCAGCACACGCGTCCAGTCCTCGGCAGTCATCGAGCCGTGTGAGCCGTCCGGACCGGACCCGTTGTGGCAGTGACCGCAGGCGAGTTGACACTTCCGGGTGAGGTCCAGCCACACCAGGCCGGGCGTGCCCGTGTTCTTGGTGACCGGCGCCTCTGCAATGACGGTCATTCGCTTACCTCTCGTTCGTCCTTTCCGATTTCGAGGTGATGCGTGTTGCAGGGCTCGCCCTGGTGGCGCTCGGGCTGTCCTGGACCTTCTCCTCCAGGGCGAGCAGTCCCCTTGCCCGGAGTCGAACCGGAGCCCTCAGCAGTGCCGGACCACCTCCCGCATCGAAGGGCGGCACTGGTGCTCTAACCACTGAGCTACAAGGGGGAGAAGCCTCTCCCCGCCCCGACGGGGGATGTGTGCAGGAGGAATGCACCGGGGCGAAGAGAGGGGTGGGAGCCCGCTCTGCCGGGGCTGTCGATGAGTTTTTGGAGAGCCATCGAGTGTCGTCCGACAGAGCGGGGGCTATTAGGCTGGCCGCGCGTCGAGCTGCCGGGTGTAGGCGTTGACGTACTGACGTGACCAGTCGCAACAGCCAGCGCAGGCGAAGGCTGGCGCACGCTTGCCGTTCACCTCGATCGGGCCTATGAACGTCACGAGCTGGTCTGTCCTGCGACAGAGCCAGCAGAGTCCCTGTGCCCAGATCTTCTTGAGGGTCACTTCTCTGCCTTCTTGACCAAGGCGTAGTCCTCGTAGATGCGCTTGAAGCGCTCGTGGCCGGTCTCCTTGGTGTGCTCGGCCATCCAGTCCACCACGGCCTGCTCTCGGCCCAGCTCTGGAGACTTCACCCCGCAGTCCTTGTCTCCGACATCAGTCACACACTCGGCTTGCCAGGTCTGCTCTCCAACGGGGTCCGGCTTGGCCACATAGTCCACGTAGCGCAGTACCGATCTCACTTCTCCGGGTGCCCTTGCTTCTCGTAGACCGACAGCAGACCTTCAGCGCGTACGGCCAGCTCCCGCATGAAGGAGAAGCACTCATAGGCCGGCGTCTTGTCCGTAGGCCGCCGCGACAGGTCAAGCAGGTGGTAGCAAGCCCTGTAGTGGGCCATGACTGTCGCGTCCTGGTCCGCCCCGAGATCTTCCGCCAGGAGCGTGGACAGGTGGCCGACTAGGAGTCCCGTCCGGATGTCGATCTGCTCGCGCGTCGACGTGTCCAGCCGCATCGCCAATGAGGCGTCAACCGAGTCCCTGATGGTCTCAACGTCGATGGGCAAGCTGTCTGCTTCGGCCTCGCTGATCACGCGCTCTTCAGTCACGCTCACCACCACGCTTCTCCCCTCGGTGCCGCCTCAGCGGGTTGGGTCCGCAGACGAACGTAGAGGGGCTGGCCTCCAAGTCCCAAGAAGATTGCGCCAGTTTGCAGCAAGCCGATTGACAGCCTCGAACGGGGTCGCGACCATCAGTGTGTCGCGCAATCCGGCGCAAGACTGCGGACGGGAGAGCAACCATGAAGCTACGGTTCCTTGGGAAGAACTCCACCCCCGGAGACAGCCCCACCCTGTACGCCAGCGACCAGGACACCTACGTCATCCAAGGCTGGAAGGTGTATGCGAACGAACTACTCATGCAGCTCGACGTGCCAGAGGGACAGACCATCATCGAGGTACCGACCGAGCTGTTTGAGCACCTGACCAAGGACGGCCAGGTGTCCGGCGAGATCAAGAAGTTCACCGACCCCATCAAGATCGTCACCGAACAGGGGACATGCGTCCTCCAGGGCCCGGAAATGCACGATGCTGAAGCCTTGGGCCAGATGCGCATGCCCGACTATGAGACCTGCATCGAGGTCCCCAAGTCCTCGATCACGGCCCTACTGGAGGAAGACAGTGGACCTGATCAGCCCCGCGCAGCGTGACGAGCTGTTCAACCAGTTCGAACGAGACGCCTTCCACCTGGAGCTGCGAGACGACTACGGATCTCCCATCGAGGACACGCCGTACGCCCGATGGAAGAGGGGCGAGCCCGACGACTACGCATGGCTCAACGACTGGACGACGCTGATGAAGCGCGTCACAGGCGAGGGCAAGACGGTACGTCGCGTTCGCGTGGTCACAGAGCCCCACAGCCAGTACGTCACTTGGGAGCACTCGCTCACACACCTCAATATCGAGATCGGCGAGGACATCCGATGGCTTCCGCGACACCAGTTGCCGGAAGGCGTCATCTTCCCCTTGCAGGGGAACGACTGGTGGCTGTACGACGACCGGCTTCTCGCCGTGGGCCACTTCGACCCTGAAGGCCGAGTGCTCGGATCAGAGATCGTGGAAGACCCTGACACGGTGGCCGAGTGCATCCATCTGCGAGACCTGCTCTGGGCCGTCGCTATCCCTCACGCCGAGTACAAGCCCTGACCCATCAGTGAGCAACCAAGCACAAGAAGCACGAGAGGCGTTGGGTGCCCGGCTTCGCGGGTTCCGTAAGGATGCGGGCTTCGCGAGCGGCCGGGCATTCGCGCTGGCCACAGGATGGCAGGAGTCGAAGGTCTCCCGGATCGAGAACGGGAAGCAGAACGCCAGCGAGGACGACATCCGCGTCTGGTGCACGACGACCAACAGATCCGAGCAGATCGAAGACCTGATTGCCACGGTCCGCCACATTGACGAGCTGTGGCTTGAGTGGCGCCGGCAGTTGGCGACCGGAGCAGAGAAGAGGCAGCAGGCCGCAATACCGGTCTACTCAAAAACTAAGGTATTTCGAATCTGGCACCCGACCCTCGTATGGGGCACGCTCCAGACCTCCGAGTACGCCGCAGAGACCTTCAAGCAGGTCGTCAACTACTACGAGATCCCCGACGACACCGAAGCCGCCACGGCCAAGCGGCTTGAACGCCAGCAGTACCTATACCGGGGCGATCGAATCTTTAACGTTTTGCTCGGCGAGCAGGCGCTATACAGCAACTTCGGAGGAAGGGAGGTGATGAAGGGGCAACTCGACCGCTTGTTGTCGGTCATGGGGCTGGCCAGGCTGAGCCTGGGCATCGTCCCCAGGTCTGCGCCCCTCCGTATCTGGCCTGGCAACTCGTTTTCGATGTTCGATGACAAGCTCGTCCTGGTTGAGACCTTTTCAGCGGAGTTTTCTGTCACACAGCCCCGCGAAATCGAGTTGTACGCTAAAGCCTTCGTCCTCTTGAAACAGTCAGCGGTCTACGGATCCGCTGTACGAGACCTCATTTTCGCTGCAATCCAGCACTACGACAGAATGCCGACCGATTAGGAGGCGGAACCTTGGCTACGAACCCGAATTGGCGCACGAGTTCCTACACGAAATCCGACAGCTGCGTCGAAGTCGCAGACAATGATCCCTCCCGTGTCCTGGTGCGAGACACCAAGCACCGGAAGTTTGGTCACCTGAGCCTCAATCCGGCCTCCTGGAGCCGGTTCATCGAGGCTACGAAGCAGGTCTCTCAGTAGCACTGCCCCATCACCTGTGGGGTCCAGCCCCCAGCCGGGGAGGGGCCGAGTCACCTCAGCTACTGGTTGCTGATGAAGCGCCCAGAGCAGCCCCCTGAGCGAGGGTGTACAGCCCCCTCCGCAAAAGATGTCGGCGTCCAGCTGCCCGGAACTGGACCGGTTGGACACGTGACCAACGCATGACCAACAGCGGCCAGGAACGGGCAGAAACAGCAGGTGAGGATGACCAACCGGCACGGCCGCGAAGAGGGTTCAAGGGGTACGTTTCCCCAGGTCAGCGAGCTAATGGGCTGGTGCCCGAGTGGAGAGTTCAAGTCCCCCCTCGGACAAAACCGCTGACGATACGGTGATGAGGGCCTCGACCTTACGGTCGCGGTCCTCATTGTGTGTTCGTAGCTGATGGTGATGCCCAGGGCCTGGTAGAGGGGGCCTTTCTTCTCGGCGGTGGCAGTCTGGATGCGCTGTGCAATATCTCCAAGACTCTCCCGCCCGCACAGGCTGCACCGGACCCGACCTCGCGGAGCGTAGGGGCGCGCGCCCCGCTTGCCGGCGCGCTCCTGCCGTCCCTGGTTGCGGGCGCGCTGTGTGTGCACAGTGCGGGCGGCATCGAAGAGATCGCGGCTGATGATCGCTTCGTGGGCGGGTTCGTCGGAGTGGATCCACTCGTCGGATGGGTTGTGGGTCATGTGGGTGCGGTGGCCGAGGGTGACGTCGTCGACGTCGAGGAGGCGTTCTTCCTTGCGTTGTTTGTTCCAGAATTCGTGGCCGGTGTAGCGGGGGTTGAGGAGGATGGCGCGCACGGCACCCTGCTGCCATGCGGTCTTCTTGGACCGGCTGCCTCCAGCCGGGACGCCGTCGACGGCCGGTTCTCCGGTGCGAACAGCGACCCCGCCGTCCGGGAGGCGCTGCGGCGCCGGCGGGGCGACAGGGCTGAGCGTCGTACAGGACGGTCTTGACGCGATCGGGGAGGGAACATAGTTTGATGTTTAGCGAACAATCGAATCTGCTTGCCCGACACGTCAGTTGCCGAGGAGAGACGTTGGACCGCTACGGAGTGACGATCCCGCTCAACACCGTCCCGCTGTCCGAGCTCCGGCCGGTCCTGGAGGAGTTGCCCGACCTGGGCTACACCGACGCCTGGACCGGCGAGGCCGCTGGGTACGACGGGTTCACTCCGCTCGTGCTCGCCGCTGCCTGGGCGCCGGGGCTGCGGCTGGGTACGGGGGTGGTGCCGGTGCAGACGCGCGGCCCCGCGCTGCTCGCCATGACTGTCGCCACGCTCGCCGAGGCCGCGCCCGGCCGGGTCGTCGTCGGCGTCGGCTCCTCCGGCCCTCCGTTCGTCACCCGTATCAACGGCATCCCCTTCGAACGGCCGTACCACCGGGTGTACGACACCGTGCGTTTCCTGCGGGCCGCGCTGGCCGGGGACTTCGTCTCCGGGCGCTTCGACTCCTACGACATCGAGGGATTCCGGCTCGCCTCCGTGCCCCGGCCGGCGCCCCCTGTGATGATCGGCGCCCTCGGGCCGCGGATGCTGCGGATGGCCGGGCGCGAGACGGACGGGCTCGTCACCAATTTCCTCACGGTGGACGACGTACCACGCGTGATCGACGCGATGGGACCCGAGGGCAAGGCCAAGGAGGTTGTCGCGCGGCTCTTCGTCTGCCCCACCCGGGACACCGCGCACGCCCGCGCGCAGGGCCGCGCGATGCTGGCCGGGATCCTCAACGCCCGTACCTACTCCGCGTTCCACGACTGGCTCGGCCGGGGCGACGAACTCGCCGCCACGCACCGCGCCTGGGCGGCGGGCGACTTCCGGAGCGCCGGGGCGGCCGTACCGGAGTGGCTGGTGGACGAACTCCTCATCCACGGCGACCCGCAGGAATGCCAGGAACGCATCGCGCGCTACCGGGACGCCGGGGTGACCACGCCGCTGCTCGCCATCGTCCCCGCCCCCGAGTTCGGCACAGGACCCGAGGGCATGGCCCGCGCGCTGCGGGCGCTCGCGCCCCGCTCCTGAGCCGGCCCGGCTCACTTCACGTCGAGGATCTTCGCCACCAGCCGGGCCAGCGTCTTGCGTTCGGCCGGGGTGAGGGCGTGGAACGCGTGGTCCAGGAGTTGCGGCACGCCGCTCTCCACCTCGGCGAGCGCCACCAGGCCCTCCGGGGTCAGCGTGATGGCGTTGGCCCGGCGGTCCTTGGGGTGCCGCTCGCGGCGGACGAGCCCCGAGTCCTCCAGGCCGTCGATACAGCCCACCATCACGCTGCGGTCGATGCGCAGCTGCTCGCTCAGCTCCTGTTGCGAACACGGGCCCACGTCGCTCAACATTTTCAGTACCAGGTGCTGGGCCGCCGTGACGTTGTACTCCGTGAACTCGGCGTCGATGGCCCGCGCCACGACCGTGGTGGCCCGGCACAGGGCGATGTCCGGACGTGCCAGGGCCAGCGTGGCGAAGTACTGCTGCCGGGCGGTGTCTTCGGCGTCCCGGCTCGGCGAGGTGCGGCGGGTACGCGGCGTGTTGGTGGTCATCGGCTCCCTCGTCCCTGGCACATCCTGGACGCCGTAGACGAGCCAAGAATGTCTTTTCCACTACTTTCCTTGAACCAACTGTAACGGGTTCACGTGACCGACATAAGCCAGAAGGTTTACGAAGGGTCGGCGCGCTGAGGTTCGGCGGACCGGATGGAGCCGACACGAGCCCGGCGCGGGCCACAAGCGCGGCGGACCGGGGCGCGCCCGATCCGCACCCCGGTCCGTCGGGTTACCGCCCCGCGGCCGTCACCACTCCACGGGGAGCGCCCTCGGGCGCAGAGTCAGCAGTCCGCCCAGCCACTCGACCTGCTCCGGCTCCATGGCGAGCCGCAGCGAGGGCAGCCGCCGGGCGAGCGTGCCGAACGCGGCCTGGAGCTCCACGCGCGCGACCCCGGCCCCCGGGCAGTAGTGGTGGCCCTGCCCGAAGGCGAGGTGGGCGACGTCGGTGCGGGCGAGGTCCAATGTCTCGGGGTCGGAGACGCGGCGCACGTCCCGGCCGGCCGCGTGCATCACCGGGATGACCCCCTCGCCCTTGGCGATCTTGGTGCCCGCCAGCTCCACCTCCTCGGTGGCGATCCGCATGAAGCCGATCTCGGACGGGGGTGCGTAGCGCAGCAGCTCCTCGGTGGCGCCCGGCAGCAACTCGGGCTCGTCGACGAGGCGTTGCCACTGTTCGGGGTGGCGCAGCAGCTGGAACAGGGCGCGCGAGATGGCGCTGACGGTGGTGTCATGGCCCGCGACCAGCAGGTTGATGCCGAGCCACACCAGCTCGCGCTCGCCCAGCCGGTCGTCGTCGTCCCGAGCGCTGATCAGGGTGCTGAGCAAGTCGTCGCCGGGTTGCTCGCGGTGCTTGGCGACGAGTCCCGCGACGTACGCGGCGGACTCCTCGCGCGCGGAGAGCCGTTCCTGAGGGGTGTGCGCGGTGATGCTGACCAGCCGGTCGGTCCAGGTCTGGAGCTTCTCGCGGTCCTCGACGGGGGCGCCGACCATCTCGCAGATGACCCAGACCGGCAGCACGGCCGCGAAGTCGTGGTGCAGGTCCGCCGGGCGCGGGCCCGCGATCAGCCGGTCGATCAGTTCGTCGGCGATCTCGACGATCCTGGCCCGCCACAGCTCGGCCTTGCGCGGGGTGAAGGCGGGGGAGATCAGCCGGCGCAGCCGGGAGTGGTCGGGGCCCTCCTGGTTGAGGAGGTTGTAGGGGTTGTCCGAGAAGTCCTCGCCGCTGACGGTGCGCACGGCCCCGGGGTCGCGCAGCGCGGCCCGCGACAGGCGGCGGTCGGACATCGCGGCGGCGACCTCGTCATAGCCGGTGACCATCCACGCGGTGTCGCCGCTGGGCATCCGCACTCGGGTGACCGGGCACTTGGCGCGCAGTTCGGAGTATTCCTCGGGGGGCTCGCCGAGCGGGCCGAGGGGGAGCGGGTACTGGGGGAGCGTGTCGTCGGACATGGCGGCGGTTCCCTTTCAGACGGTCGGGGTGGACGTGGCCTTCGAGGCCGGTGGAGCCGGGAGGGGCGCGGGGGCGGACCGGGAGCGGCCGAAGCGGCGCATCGCGGGGCGTTCGACCAGGAGGTGCAGGGCCCACGACAGCAGCAGGGACAACGCGAACGCCGTCACGAGCAGGCCGATCGCGCTCGGTGTGGACCAGGTGCGGCCGGTGCCGAGCAGGCGGTGGCCGTGCTGGAGCAGCAGCCGGTGGACGAGGTAGAAGGCGAAGGACCACTCGCCGAGGCGGACGGCGACCGGGTGGGCGAGCAGCGAGCCCTCGCCCCGCACGTCGCGCTGCGCGACGGCCGCGATGAGCAGCCCGAGAGGGAGCACGGTCACGCTGGTCAGGCCGTACAGGAAGGGCAGCCGCAGCGAGACGGCGTACGCGATCAGGACCAGGGCGGCGGCGGGCAGGACCGGGACCGGGATACGGCGGCCGGACAGCAGCAGGCGGGCCAGCAGGACGCCGAGGAGGAATTCGAGCAGGCGGCCCACCGGAAGGACGTATACGAACCAGAACTGCCAGACGGAGCCGGAGCCGAACGGCAGTGGCGGGGTGGTCGGCAGCAGCTCGGAGATGACCGGGAGCAGCGGGACGAGCAGGGCCGTGACCAGCGCCCACACCCACAGGCGGGCGGGGGCGACGCGCCGGACGAGGCGCAGCAGGAGCGGGAAGAGGAGGTAGAAGAAGACCTCGCAGGAAAGCGACCAGCTGACGTCGTTGAGGTTGGAGAAGACCGCACGGTCGGGGAACCAGGCGTGCATCAGGAAGAGGTTGGGGATCGCCCGGTAGGCGGTGGCGGGGGTGCCGGCAGCGGCCAGCAGGAGCAGGGCGGCGGCCCAGGTGGCGACGTGCAGCGGGTAGACCTTGGCGGCGCGTCGGCGCCAGAAGGCGGGCGCGGTGTCCTGCGGGCGGGCGGACCAGGTCAGGACGAAGCCGCTGAGGACGAAGAAGAAGCTCACGCCGAGCCAGCCGGCGTTGGCCACGGCGTCCGCGTAGTTCTTTCCGAGGCCGACGTCGGCGAAAGGGGCCTCCAGGGAGGCGTGGAAGGCGAAGACGAACAGAACGGCGACGAAGCGCAGGCCCGTCAGCGACGGGAGCCGGGAGAGGCCCGGCGACCTGCGCGGATCCGTGGTCATGAAGGCGCTCCGGATCTAGAAGGTCAATATTCTAATGTTCGCTAATGATCGAAGCATAGGCCGAACTAGTCCCTCCCGTAAACGAGTTGGCCACTTCCGTGGGCGGACCGAAGGGGGAGGGGTGTGCTGCCGGAGTTTGCGGCGGCGGAACCCCGGTGACCCGTTCCTAGGGGAGTCTCAAGCCGCGTTCTCGATGAGCTGATGGGCGTGGGCGACCGCCTGCAGGCGGTTCTTCACCCCGAGTTTCCGCAGGATGTTGGAAACGTGGAACTTGACCGTCTTCTGGCTCAGGCAACATGCCTCGGCTATCTCCGCGTTGGAGCGCCCCGCCGTCATGTGGGAGAAGACCTCCCGCTCGCGGGCGGTGAGCTGCTCCAACGGCGAGGCGGTGCCGGGGGTGAAGAACGGCAGATGCGGCAGGATGCCGTCGATGATGCGGATCGCGATGCCGTGTGGCAGGAAGACCTCGTCCCGCGCGGTCGACTGCACCGCGCCCACCAGGTCCTCCAGCGGCGCGTCATGGCAGACGAAGGCGCGTACGCCGAGCTGGAGATAGGCGACGATCCGCTCGATCAGCGGGTCGCGCATGACCAGCACCACCCCGGCAGGATGTCGGGCGGGGGTCGCGATCCGGGGCGGGCTCGCGGTCGCCAGGACGTCCTCGGGTGCTAAGGAGGGCTGGTCCTCGGCGAGCAGGACGTCGACCTGCGGCCGGGCGTCGCGCCCGTCCGCCCCGGGTCGCGGCTGGCCGACCAGACACATACCCGGCACCGAGTGGAGGGCTGCGGCGATCCCGGCCGTGAGGATCGACTGGGTTTTCGGAGTGGCCACGTGGATGGCCGTGGCGGTGCGTTTGCTCGTGTCGCAGTCCATCATGATTCCCCCTGTCGATGGCTACATGGAGCGTCGATGACCACATGGAGCCGCGCATCGGGCGGCAGCCGCAGGGCTGCGGGGAGCATCGCCAAGCGGGCCGCAGCCGCCCGATGCTATCTCGATAACCATTTGTGCTTCAATGATTTTCAGTCAGACATATGTCTGTAACGAATGCATCCACAGTCCCGTACTTCCTGGACTTTGGTCGAGGTGGAGAACTGGTCGGGCGGCGGAAGCCGGGGGCGCGGCCGATCACGGAGGCTGAGCGTATGCCGAATCGAATCACGCCGGAGATTCTCCCGTGACTGCCCCGACCGTGACCGCCCCGGCCCACGGCGCAGGAGTCTCGCTCGACGGCCGCTCCCTCACCCTCGCCGACGTCGTGCGCCTCGCCCGCCCGCCGCAGGGCGGCGCCCCCACCGCCGCCGTCCTCGGTCCCGAGGCTCGCGCCGCGGCCGAGGCCAGCGTGGCGCTGCGGGACCGGCTCATCGCCGACCGCAAACCCGTCTACGGCGTCACCACCGGCTTCGGGGACAGCGTCACCAGCCAGATCAGCCCCGAGCGCGCCGCCCACCTGCAACGCAACCTCATCCGCTACCACCTCAACGGCACCGGACCCGACGCCCCGCCGGACGTCGTCCGCGCCACCCTGCTGATCCGCGCCAACGCCCTCGCCCGCGGCAATTCCGGGATTCGCTCCGAGGTCATCGACCGCCTGCTGACCCACCTCGCCGCCGACATCCTGCCCCGCGTCCCCGAACGCGGCTCGCTCGGCGCGAGCGGCGACCTCGTCCCGCTGTGCTACGTCGCCTCCGTGCTCCTCGGCGACGGCGACGTCCACTGGGGCAAGCGGACCCTGCCCGCCGCCGAGGCACAGGCCGAGGCCGGGCTCACCCCTCTCACCCTCCAGGCCAAGGAGGGCCTCGCCCTCATCAACGGCACCTCCTTCACCTCGGCGTTCGCAGTCCTTGCCGCGCACGACGCGTCCACCCTCGCCGGCGCCGCCGAGATCGTCACCGCGTTCGTCAGCGAGGCCCTGCTCGGCAACGCCTCCCACTTCGCCGCGTTCCTCCACGAGGCCAAGCCGCACCCCGGCCAGCTCGGCGTCGCCGAGCGCCTGCGCCGGCTCACCGAGGGCTCCCACCTCTCCACGACGTACGAGGAGATCCTCGCCGCCACCGCCCCCCTCACCGGCGACCACCGCCACCTCGAACGCCGTATCCAGGACCACTACTCGGTGCGTTGCGCCCCGCACGTCATCGGCGTCCTGCACGACACCCTCGACTGGGCCGGACGCTGGCTCACCACCGAGATCAACGCCTCCACCGACAACCCCCTCTTCTCCGTCGACGACGAACAGGTCCACCACGGCGGCAACTTCTACGCCGGACACGTCGCCCAGGCCATGGACAGCGTCAAGGTCGCCACCGCCAGCGTCGCCGACCTCCTCGACCGGCAGCTCGCGCTCCTCGTCGACCCCAAGTTCAGCGCCGGCCTGCCCGCCAACCTCGTGCCGCCCTCCCTCAGCGGCGAGGCCGGACTCCATCACGGCTTCAAGGGCATGCAGATCGCCGCGTCCGCGATCACCGCCGAAGCCCTGAAGACCGCCGGCCCGGCGAGCGTGTTCTCCCGCTCCACCGAGGCCCACAACCAGGACAAGGTGAGCATGGGCACCATCGCCGCCCGGGACGCGCGCACCATCAACGAACTCACCGGCCAGGTCGCCGCGATCGCCCTCCTTGCCGGCGCCCAGGCCCTCGACCTGCGCGGCGCCGAGCACGCCGCCCCCGCCGTCCGCCGCGTCCACCGCCTGTTGCGCGCCCACGTCCCCTTCACCGACGGCGACCGGCGCATGGACGGCGACATCGCGGCCGTCCACGACCTCATCCTCGACGGCAGCCTGGCCCGCGCGGCCGGCCACTCCACCGACAAGGACACCTATGCTGCTGCTACGTGAGACCACCGCCGAAGAAGCGCTGCGCGCCGCCGCCCGCGACCACGCCGGACTCGTCCGCGACAGCCACACCGGCGTCGTAGAACCCGCCGCACTCGGCCGGAAGTTCACCGCCACCGTCGAGGCGGCTCTCGGCTCGGGACTCTACGGCCGCGACGCCCTCACCGCGGTTGCCGAGAAGGCGCGGCAGACCGCCCCCGAGACCGTCGTCGCCGACCTGCTGCCCCAACTGCCTTTCCTGCCCAAGCAGAACCTCAGCACCGGCGGCCACAAGGCGTTCACCCGTGGCCTGTCGGAGTTCCTGCACTACTACGAGTCCTCCGGTACCACCGGTAACCCCGTCGCCGCGCCCAAGGCGCTCGACGACCTCGTCGTCAACACCATCAACATCGGCGAGCAGTGGGCCCGCGTCCTCGCCCGCGCCGACCGCGCCCTCATCCTCATCAACGCACCCTTCGCCCCGGCCGCCTACCAGTTCGAGAAGGTACTCGAATACCTCCAGGTCCTCTCCCTGCGGCCCTGGGTCGACAACATCACCGGCGACTACACCCGCGTCCTGCGCCTGACCCGCGAACTCGGCGTCAACGTCTTCGTCGGACCGCCCTCCCGTCTCCTGGAGATGGTCCAGTTCGCCTACCGCAACGACGAACCCGTCCCCGCCTTCGACAAGCTCCTGCTGATGGCCGAACAGACAGGGCCCGGCTTCGTCCGCCACCTCGAACGCCTCACCGGCGCCACCGCCTACGTCGCCGCCTACGGCTCCTCCGAGACCGGCACCACCGCCGTCACCTGCGAGGAGGGCAACCTCCACCTCCAGACGCAGAGCTACGTCCTGGAACTCACCGACGACACCGGCACCCGTTTCGTCGACGGCAGCCCCGACCGCGGCGAACTCGTCGTCACCACCCTCGACATGGGCTCCCGACCCCTGCTGCGTTACCGCACCGGCGACCTCGTCGAGCTCCCCGGCACCCCCTGCCCGTGCGGCGTCGCCACCCCGCTGCTGCGCACCCTCGGCCGCTCCCAGGACCTCATCGTCCTGGAGGGCAACGGCATCAGGCAGAACGACTTCGAGGCCGCCCTGTGGCCCGAGGAGCACACAGGGCCGACCGTCCTCAACTACATGCTCGTCATCCGCGGCCGGGCCGTCGTCTGCCTCGCCACCACCGACGTCACCGTCGACGACCTCTGGACCCGGGCCACCGCCGACCGCGTCGCCCCGCTCTTCGGCGGCTACGAACTCGCCCTGCGGCCCGTGGAGAAGTTGCCCCCGCTCGCCTCCCTCGGCCAGTACCTCGGCTGGAAGCTCTCCCGCGTCCTCGACCTCAACGACGCCCGCAACTGGGACCGCCTCCCCGATCCCATCCGGGGCGTGGTCGAGACCACCCTCGCCGACATCGACGCCGCCCCCGGGCAGTGAGGAGTCCACGATCATGTGCGGGATCACCGGCTGGCTGGACTGGGAACGCGACCTGACCGCCGAGGTCGCCGTCCTCTCCCGGATGACGCAGACCCTCACGCCGCGCGGCCCCGACGACGCCGGTGTGTGGACCGCGCCCCGCATCGGCCTCGGCCACCGCAGACTCGCCGTCATCGACGTCGACCACGGCCGGCAGCCCATGGGCCTGTGCGGCGACGACGACCGCGAGCTTGCCGTGGTCTCCTTCAGCGGCGAGATCCACAACTTCCGCGAACTGCGCGCCGACCTCGCTGCCAGGGGCCACCGCTTCCGCACGAACACCGACACCGAGGTGCTGCTCGCCGCCCACCGCCAGTGGGGCGCGGACGCCGTCACCCGTTTCGCCGGCATGTTCTCCTACGCCTTCTGGGACGTCGTACGACAGACGTTGTGGCTGGTGCGCGACCCGCTCGGCGTGAAACCGCTCTACTACTCCGAGCACACGACCGGAGTCATCTTCGGCTCCGAGCCCAAGGCCCTGTTCGCCAGCGGACAGGTCGCCGCCGAGGTCGACGCCGAAGGGCTCGTCGACGTCTTCACCGTCGCCGCCAAGCGCCCCGGCGACGCCGTGTTCCGAACCATGCGCGAGGTCGAGCCCGGCCACGTGATCCGCTTCGACCGCGCCGGACGCCACGACCACCGCTACTGGCAGATGCGCAGCGCCCCCCACGAGGACGATGTCCCCACCACCGTCGCCCGGGTCCGTGAACTGCTCGGCCGCGCCGTCACCGAACAGATCCTCGCCGACGTGCCGCTCGGCTCCCTGCTCTCCGGCGGCATCGACTCCAGCGCCATCACCGCCCTCGGCGCAGGCGCCCTCGCCGACGCCGGACTGGGCCCGCTCGCCACCTACTCCGTCGACTTCGCAGGCAGCGAGGAGGAGTTCACCGCCGATGCCCTGCACGACTCCCGCGACGCCCCCTTCGTCAAAGCCGTCGTCGGACACCTCGGCACCGCCCACACCGAGGTCCTCGTCGAGCCCGCCGCGCTCCTGGAGGAATCCCGGACCACCCTGCGCGCCCGCGACATCCCCGGCGTCGGCGACCTCGACGTCTCCTTGTACCTCCTCTTCCGCGAGGTCCGCCGGCACCTCACCGTCGCCCTGTCCGGCGAGGGCGCCGACGACGCCTTCGGCGGCTACCCCTGGTTCGTCTCCGAGACCCGGCAGCCCACCGACGCCTTTCCCTGGTCGGCCGGCGTCCAGAACCGCAATGCCGTACTCTCCGCGCAGCTCAAACCCCACCTCGATCTGCACGCGCGCCTCGACGACCGCTACCGCGAAGCCCTCGCCGAAGTCCCCCGCCTCGACGGCGAGAGGGGCACCGACCGGCGGATGCGCGAGGTCTACTACCTCCAGCTCACCCGGTTCCTGCCGTTCCTCCTCGACCGCAAGGACCGCATGAGCATGGCCAACGGCCTCGAAGTGCGCGTCCCGTTCTGCGACCACCGCCTGGTCGAGTACGTGTGGAACGTGCCCTGGCAGGTCAAACGCCTCGGCGACCAGGAGAAGGGCCTGCTGCGCGCCGCCGTCGAGGACCTGCTGCCCCACGAGGTCGTCCACCGGCCCAAGAGCGGCTTCCCGGTCGGCAAGGGCGACGCCTATCTCCAGTCCGTGCGCGACGCCGTCTCCGCGATGGTCGCCGACCCCGCCTCGCCCGCCATGGAACTCCTCGACGCGGACACCCTGCGCGCCATGGTCGACAACAGGGACTGGTTCAACGGCGCCTTCACCCCGCCGCCCGTCCTGCCCCGCGCCCTCCAGCTCGACGCATGGCTGCGCGACTACCGAGTGCGTGTGGTCCTGTGAACCGACCGCAAGGAGCCGAACGCCCCGTGAAACGCCGCCTGTTCACCTCGGAGTCCGTCACCGAGGGCCACCCCGACAAGATCGCCGACCAGATCAGCGACACCGTCCTCGACGCCTTCCTGCGCCAGGACCCCGCCTCCCGGGTCGCCGTCGAGACCCTCATCACCACCGGCCAGGTCCACATCGCCGGCGAGGTCACCACCCAGGCGTACGCCGACATTCCGGCCCTGGTCCGCACGAAGATCCTCGACATCGGCTACGACTCCTCGGCCAAGGGCTTCGACGGCGCCTCCTGCGGCGTCTCCGTCTCCATCGGCGCCCAGTCCCCGGACATCGCCCAGGGCGTCGACGCCGACACCGGCGACGTCCTCGCCACCCAGGGCGCCGGCGACCAGGGCCTCATGTTCGGCTACGCCACCGACGAGACGCCCACGCTGATGCCGCTGCCGGGCTTCCTCGCCCACCGCCTCGCGAGACGCCTCACCGACGTCCGCAAGAACGGCACCGCCGCCTACCTCCGCCCGGACGGCAAGACCCAGGTCACCATCGAGTACGACGGCGACAAGGCCGTACGGCTCGACACGGTCGTCGTCTCCTCCCAGCACGCCCCCGACATCGACCTCGACACCCGACTCGCCGCCGACATACGGGAGCTGGTCGTCGAACCCGAACTGAAGGCGCTCCTCGACGACGGCATCAAACTCGACACCGAGGGCCACCGCCTCCTGGTCAACCCGACCGGCCGCTTCGAGATCGGCGGCCCGATGGGTGACGCGGGCCTGACCGGCCGCAAGATCATCATCGACACGTACGGGGGCATGGCCCGCCATGGGGGAGGCGCCTTCTCCGGCAAGGACCCCTCCAAGGTCGACCGCTCCGCCGCCTACGCCATGCGCTGGGTCGCCAAGAACGTCGTCGCCGCGGGACTCGCCGCCCGCTGCGAGGTCCAGGTCGCGTACGCGATCGGCAAGGCCGACCCCGTCGGCCTCTTCATCGAGACGTTCGGCACCCACACCGTCGCCCCCGACCGCATCGAGAAGGCCGTCGACGACGTCTTCGACCTCCGCCCCGCCGCCATCATCCGCGACCTCGGCCTGCTACGCCCCATCTACGCCCGCACCGCCGCCTACGGCCACTTCGGGCGCACCCACCCCGACTTCACCTGGGAGCGCACCGACCGGGTCGCTGCCCTGCGGACCGCAGCGGGGGTGTGAGGTGCGCATCGCGGTCACCGGCTCGATCGCCACCGACCACCTCACCCACTTCCCCGGCCGCTTCACCGACCAGCTCGTCCCAGACCAGCTGGACCACGTCTCCCTCTCCTTCCTCGTCGACGAACTCCACATCCGGCGCGGCGGCGTCGCCGCCAACATCGCCTTCGGCCTCGGGCAGCTGGGCCTGCGACCGCTCCTCGTCGGCGCGGTCGGCCAGGACTTCGACGCGTACGACGCGCTGCTCACCCGGCACGGCGTCGACACCAGTGCCGTCCACCGCTCCCGCACCCGGCACACCGCACGCTTCCAGTGCACCACCGACGACGCGGGCAACCAGATCGCCTCCTTCTACGCGGGTGCCATGAGCGAGGCCGCCACGATCGACATCGCCGACGTCGCCCGCCGCGCCGGCGGCCTCGGCCTCGTCCTCATCGGCGCCGACGACCCCGACGCCATGCTGCGGCACACCGAGGGGTGCCGGAGCGCCGGACTCACCTTCGCCGCCGACCCCTCCCAGCAGCTCGCCCGCCTCACCGGCGACGCCATCCGCACCCTGGTGACCGGCGCCTCGTACCTCTTCACCAACGAGTACGAGAGCGGACTGCTCCTGCACAAGACCGGCTGGAGCGCCGCCGATGTCCTCGCCCGCACCCGCACCTGGATCACCACCCTCGGCGAGAAGGGCGTCCTCATCCGGCGGCGCGGCGAACCCGACACCGAGATCGCCGCCCTCACCGTCGAGGACCCACGCGACCCCACCGGCGTCGGCGACGGCTTCCGAGTCGGGTTCCTCGCCGCCCTCGGCCACGGACTGCCCCCGGCCCGCGCCGCCCAGCTCGGCTGCGTGGTCGCCGCATACGTCCTCGAAGCGGTCGGCGCCCAGGAGTACCGGCTCGACCTGCCCGACCTGCTCGCCCGCTGCACCGCCGCCTACGGACCCGAAGCGCGCGAAGACCTCGCCGGGTGCCTTGGAGGGACACCGTGACCGCACCGGACGGGGTACGGCGCCTGCTCGCCGAGGGTCGGCCCCTGTACTCGTTCGAGGTGTTCCCGCCCAAGACCCCCCAGGGCGAACGCACCCTGTGGCGCACCCTGCGCGACATCGAGACCCTGCGGCCCGCGTTCGTCTCCGTCACCTACGGCGCCGGCGGCTCCGCCCGCGACCGCACGACCGACCTCGCCGAACGCATCGCTCAGGACACCACCCTCCCCGTCGTCGCCCACCTCACCGCGGTCGGACACTCCGTCACCGAACTGCGCCGCATCGTCGGACGGTACGCCGCGGCGGGCGTCCGCGACCTCCTCGTCCTGCGCGGCGACCCGCCCGACGACCCCCAAGGCCCCTGGACACCCCACCCCCAGGGCCTTCGCCACGCCGCCGAACTCGTCCAACTCGTGCGCCGTGCGGGTGACTTCGGGATCGGTGTGGCCGCCTTCCCCGAACTCCACCCCCGCTCCCGCAACTGGCCCGAGGACATCGCGCACTTCGTCGCCAAGACCCGGGCAGGCGCCGACTTCGCCATCACCCAGATGTTCTTCCGCGCCGACGACTACTTCCGCCTGCGCGACCGCCTCGACGCCGCCGGCTGTACCGTCCCGGTCATCCCCGAGATCATGCCCGCCACCCGGTTCCGGCAGATCGCCCGGTTCGCCGAACTCAGCGGCGCCACCGTCCCCGCCGACCTCACCCACCGCCTCGAACACGCCCGCGACGACGCCGAGGGCCACCGCATCGGCGTCGACCACGCCACCGACCTGGCCCGCCGCCTCCTCGACCAAGGCGCACCAGGCCTGCACTTCATCACCCTCAACCACGCGACCGCCGCCCTCGACATCTACCGCGCCCTCGGCCTGCCCGAACCCCGCCGCGCCCCCGCGGCCGCCGGCGAAGGAGCCCGCCGTGGCGCCGCCTGAACCCGACTGCGACGTCTATGTCGTCGGCACGGTCTTCCAGGACATCGTCTTCACCGGCCTCGACGGCGCCCCCGTCACAGGCGCCGAGTCCTGGGCCCGGGGCATGGGGTGCAGCCCCGGCGGCGTCGCCAGCACCGCGACCGCGCTCGCCCGCCTCGGCCTGCGCACCTGCCTGCGCGCCGCTTTCGGCGACGACGCCTACGGCGACCGCTGCTGGGCCGACCTCGCGGGCGAAGGAGTCGACCTCTCCCGCTCCCGCAGGCCCCCCGGCTGGCACTCCCCGGTCACTGTCTCCCTCGCCTACGAGGGCGAACGCACCCTTGTCACCCACAGCCACGACGCCCCCGCGGAGGACCAGCAGCCCGCACCGCCCCGCAGCCGCGCCTGCGTCACCGGACTCTCCCCGGGCCGGGACAGCCCCTGGATCCGCTCCGCCGCCGGCCACGGCAGCCTCGTCTTCGCCGACGTCGGCTGGGACCCCACCGGCCGCTGGACCCTCGCCGACCTCGACGGACTCGACCACTGCCATGCCTTTGTGCCCAACGCCGCCGAAGCCCTCCGCTGGACCCGCACCGACAGCCCCCGCTCCGCGGCCCGCGCCCTAGGGGGTGTCGTTTGGATCATGCCGGCGTCGCGGGGTCTGGCACGCACATCTGCGGCGTTGTCGTCACTCGCCGACGCTCCGCGTCGACTCCCTCCTCCGCCTTGCAGCTGCACGCACCAGACCCCGCTCGCGGTCGGTCAGTCCGCACTGTTCGTCACAGCCGACCTGATCCAAACGACACCCCCTCGCCGAGGTCGTCCCGGTCGCCGTCGTCACCACGGGCGCACACGGCGCCGTCGCCTGCGACGCCCGCACCGGCACCGAGGCCACCGCACCCGCCGTACCCGTCGACGTCCTCGACCCCACCGGCGCAGGAGACGTCTTCCTCTCCGGATTCGTCTTCGCGACACTTGCCGACTGGCCGCTCGGCGACCGGCTCGCCTTCGCCAACCTCTGCGCCGCGCTCTCCGTCGCCGGCTTCGGCGGCGCCCACTCGGCGCCCGGCTGGCACGACCTCACCCGCTGGCACGGCGCGCTCGACGACCCCGAACTGCTGCGCCGCTACGCCTTCCTGACCGCCCCGGCCACGAGCGCCCCCTCGGCCTCGCCGCGCCGCGCGGTCCCCACCATCGGATTCCGGGGAGCCGCGCCCACACCCGTCGGCCGACGCTGACCCTGACTCGCGTCCCAGGAGACCCCGTCATGTTTGCCTTCCCACCGGACCAGGCGCTCGACCGACCGACCTGGCGTGATCTGCCCGCGGCGCAGCAGCCGGACTACCCCGACACCGAGGCTGTGCGCAAGGTCGTCGAGGAGTTGGAGTCGTATCCGCCGCTGGTGTTCGCCGGCGAGTGTGATCAGCTGCGTGCCCGTCTGGCCGCCGTGGCGAAGGGGGAGGCGTTTCTCCTTCAAGGCGGTGACTGCGCGGAGGCGTTCGACGCCGTGGGCGCGGAGCAGATCCGGGCGAAGCTGAAGACGCTGCTGCAGATGGGTGCGGTGCTGACGTATGCGGCGTCGGTGCCGGTGGTGAAGGTGGGGCGGATCGCGGGGCAGTATGCCAAGCCGCGGTCGAAGCCGACCGAGACCCGGGACGGGGTGACGCTCCCGACGTATCGGGGGGACTCGGTCAACGGCTTCGACTTCACCGAGGCGGCACGGGTGCCGGACCCGGAGCGTCTGAAGCGCATGTACCACGCCTCGGCGTCGACGCTGAACCTGATACGGGCGTTCACCATGGGCGGGTACGCGGACCTGCGGCAGGTGCACGCCTGGAACCACGATTTCGTGAAGTCGTCTCCATCGGGGCAGCGGTACGAGCAGCTGGCACGGGAGATCGACAGCGCGCTGAACTTCATGCGGGCCTGCGGGGCGGACCCGGAGGAGTTCAGGACGGTCGAGCTCTATGCCTCGCACGAGGCGCTGCTGTTGGACTACGAGTCCGCGCTGACCCGCATCGACTCCCGTACGGGGAGTCTGTACGACGTGTCGGGGCACATGGTGTGGATCGGTGAGCGCACCCGCCAGCTGGACCATGCGCACATCGAGTTCGCCTCCAAGATCCGCAACCCGATCGGCATCAAGCTCGGCCCCACGACCACGGCCGAAGAGGCGCTCCAGTACATCGAGCGCCTCGACCCCGACCGGGAGCCGGGCCGGCTGACGTTCATCGTCCGGATGGGCGCGGACAAGGTGCGCGACGAGCTGCCGGAGCTGGTGGAGAAGGTGACCGCGTCGGATGCGGTGGTGGCGTGGGTGACGGACCCGATGCACGGCAACACCTTCGAGGCCGCGTCCGGGCACAAAACGCGTCGCTTCGATGACGTGCTGGACGAGGTGAAGGGCTTCTTCGAGGTCCACAGGGGGCTGGGCACGCACCCGGGCGGCATCCATGTCGAGCTGACAGGTGATGACGTGACGGAGTGCCTGGGCGGCGGCGACGAGATCTTTGTCGACGACCTCCACCAGCGCTACGAGACGGCATGCGATCCCCGCCTCAACCACAGCCAGTCCCTCGATCTCGCCTTCCTGGTCGCCGAGTTGTACCGCACTCAGGAAGGAGGCATCCGATGAGCAGGCTGCGCCGGCTGACGGCGGGGGAGTCGCACGGTCCGGCCCTTGTCGCGACCCTGGAGGGACTGCCCGCCGGGGTGCCGATCACTACGCGGGCGGTCGCCGACCATCTGGCGCGGCGGCGGCTGGGGTACGGCCGGGGCGCGCGGATGAGGTTCGAGCGGGACGAGGTCACGTTCCTGGGCGGGGTCCGGCATGGACTCACCCTCGGCTCCCCGGTCGCGGTGCTGGTGGCCAACACCGAGTGGCCGAAGTGGGAGCAGGTGATGTCGGCCGATCTGTATGAGGAGGTCGCCTCGGCCGCCGTCCGCACCGATGGCCGCACCCCCGAAGAGATCGCCCAAGAGGTGTCCTACGCATTGGAGTCGAGGATATGAGAGACCGTCACTTCTATGTCCTGCTCGGGCCGGACGGTGCCGGGAAGTCCTCCGTGATGGCGGAGCTGGCGCGGACGCTGCCCGGCTGGCGGACGCTGTCGACGGACGACGACCTGCTGGCCGGGGACCACGGACTGATCACCCGGCTGCGCCGGGACGTCGTCGGGGAGGTGCTGCCGGAGCTGGGGCGGGTGTACTCCGCCGACTTCCTCGCGCAGCTGCTGGGGGCGGCGGTCGTGCACCTGCGGGACCAGCTGGAGCGGCAGGAGCCGGGGACGCCGGTGCTGATGGACTCGTACTACTACAAGATCCTCGCGAAGTGCCGGCTCGCCGGACTCGCCGCGCACCCGCTGTACGCATGGTGGCGGTCCTTCCCGCAGCCACGCGGCGTGATCTATCTGGAAGTGTCGCCGGAGACGGCCTGGCGGCGGTCGGGGGAGGGGGCGCGGCTCAACCCGCTGGAGTACTTCGGGCCGAGGCCCGAATGGTTCGGCTTCGAGGGCTACCAGAAGAACCTGCGCAAGCTGATGCTGGAGGAGGTCGGAGGGCTGCCGGTCACGGTGGTCGAGGAGCATCCGGGGGCCGCCGCGACGGCTGCGGCCGTACGGAAGGTGCTCGCCACATGAGCTGGGGCGAGGAGCGACACGCCGAGCGCTACCGCAGCCGGGTCTTTGCCGAACGGGCGCGACTGAGCAGCGAGCTCATCGACTTGACGTACCGTCAGGCCGCTGTGCTGTCCGATCTGGTGGAGTTCAACCGGGACACCGAGTTCGGGCGGCTGCACGGATTCGGCTCGATCCGCACCCTCAAGGACCTCCAGTCCGCCGTGCCCGTCCAGGACTACGCGGCGCACGCGCCGTACATCGAGCGGATGGCGGCCGGGGAGAAGGGCGTGCTCACCGCCGACGCGCCGGTCGTCTACTTCACCAGCAGCGGGAGCACCGGCGCGCACAAGAAGATCCCGGTCACCCGGCGGTTCATGAAGACGGTGTTCTTCCCCTTCTACTACGCGGCCTGGGCACCCCTGATCGGCGCGTTCCCGGAGCTGACCGGGCGGGCGGACGCCGTGCTGAACCTCAAGCACGACCCCCTGTCCGCTCCGCCGACCACCGCCGGCGGTCGTCCCCATGTCGGCGCCAGCCAGGTCGACTTCGGCGCGGCATTCGGCGAACCGCTCGCCGCCGAGCTGGGCACGGCCGCGCCCTGGGCGGCCCTGCCGGTGGACGTGGCGCCCGACGACCACCTGGAGAAGACGTACCTGCGGCTGCGGCTGGCCGTGCAGAGCGATGTGCGCGGGCTGATCGGCATCAACCCGGCGATGTTCGCAGCCCTGCCGTACCAGCTGCGGCTGTGGTGGCCGCGCATCGTCAAGGAGATCCGCGACGGCACCCTGGGCGGGGTCCCGTACGGCACCCCCGACACCGTGCTCGCCGCCCGGCTGGAGTCGCTGGACGAGGTGAGCCCTGCCCGGGTCTGGCCCCGGGTGCGCGCGCTGTTCGGGTGGACGACCGGGGTGGCCTCGCTCTACCTGCCCGCGCTGCGGCGGACGTTCGGGACGGACGTGGTCGCGCTGCCCGCGCCCGTCGCCGCGTCGGAGGGACCCGTCGCGGTGCCCCTCGACCGGCATCCCACGGCCGGGAGCATCGTCCCCTCGGCCTGCGTGTACGAGTTCGCCGACGCGGACGAGGACCTCAAGTCCGGGACGGAGACGCTGCTGCCGCAGGATCTCGAAGAGGGACGTGACTACCACGTCGTGTTCAGCCACGTAGGCGGGTTGTACCGGTACGCGGTGGGCGACGTCGTCCGGGTCGTGGACCGAGTCGGGGGTGCGCCCCGGCTGATGTACGCGGGCCGGGCCGGACGCTCGGACGCGGCAGGGGAGCGGCTGCGGGAGGCACAGGTCGTCCGGGCGGTGCGGGAGGCGCTGACGGGGGCGGGGGTGGAGCTACGGAACGTGTCGTGCAGGGTGGAGGAGGCGGGGGGCGGGGCGGCGGAGACGACTCCTCGCCACGGCGGCGGGCTTTCTCGGTACGAGTCCACCCATGATGGGCCTGCCCACGGGGGGTCTTCCCGCTACGTCTTCGCCGTCGCCCCCGAAACCCCTTGGCCCCCCGAGGCCCCCGCCCGCTTCGCCGCGCTGCTCGACGCCGGGCTGGGCCGGGAGTCCCCCGGCTACGCGAAGGCCCGGAGTCAGGCGCGGCTCGGCGTACCCGGCGTACGGCTGCTGCATCCGGACAGCTTCCAGCGCGAGTGGCAGGAGCGGGTGGCCGACGGGGTGCGGCCCACCCAGGTGAAGGACCGGCTGTTCCGGCCGGACGAGAGCCAGTGGCGGCGACTGACCGCCGCGTCCGACGCACTGCGAGGAGAAGGCACGTGACGCACATCCTGGAACCCGCCGACCCCGTGGAGAGGACCGCCCTGCTCACCGCGGCCCTGCGCGCCGCCGAGACCCGCCGCGAGGACCGGCTCTACGCCGACCCCTACGCGGCGGCCCTGGTCGGCGACGCCGGGCCCCGGCTGCTCGCCGAGATCCGCGCCGCGACCTTCCCGGCGGACCGGCCGCGCTCGATACCCAGCACGCCCGACTACAACGCGATCCGCACCCGGTTCTTCGACGACCTCCTCCAGCGGGCCGTCCACAAGGACGGCGCGACCCAGCTGGTCGTCGCGCCCGCCGGCCTGGACTCCCGCGCCTACCGGCTCAACTGGCCTGAAGGGCTACGGTACTTCGAGGTCGACCGGCCCGCCGTCCTCGCGTTCAAGGAGCAGCGCCTCGCCGGTGCCGTCCCCACCGTCGACCACGTCACCGTCGCCGTCGACCTCACCGCCCCCGACTGGGAGGACCGGCTGATCGACAGCGGTTACGACCCGAAGGCGCCGTCCGTGTGGTTGCTGGAGGGGCTGCTCTACTACATCCCCGAGCCGGACGCCCGGCGCATGCTCCAGCGGGTTGCCGCCTGCTGCGCGCCCGGCAGCCGGATCGCCGCCGACCTGGTCAACACCGCCGCCCTGACGCTCCCGCACATGCGGCCGCTGCTCGACGTGTTCGCGGGCTGGGGCTGCCCCTGGCTGTTCGGCAGCGACGAGCCCGAGGAACTGTTCGCGCGCTACGGCTTCGACGTGCGCGCGGTCCAGCCCGGCGAGGACGGCGCCGACTTCGGGCGCTGGCCCGACCCGGTGCCGGAGCGGTCGGTGAAGGACGTGCGGCGGGTGTTCTTCGTACACGGCAGGCACCGGTGACCCGGCCCGTGGTGGTGGCCGGCGGCAGCGTCGCGGGGCTCGCCTGCGCGCTCGCCCTGGCCCGGCGCGGCTTCCGGGTGACGGTGCTGGAGCGGACGCCCGAGCCGCCGAAGGACGCGCTGGAGTGGCGCAGGCCCGCCGTCGCGCAGCACGGCCACTCCCACCTCCTGGCCTCGCTCGGCGTACGGGTCCTGCGCGAGCACGCGCCCGAGGTGCTGGCCGCCGCGCTCGACGCGGGCGCGGGCCTCCTCGACCTCGCCGACACGCTCCCCGGCGGCGAACGGCTCCCGGAGGACGCCGAGTTGACGGCGCTCGCCGTGCGCCGCCCGGTGTTCGAACTCGCCCTGCACGGCGTGGTCCGCGCACTGCCCGGCGTGGAGATCCGCCACCGCGTGACCGTGCGCGCGCTGACCACGGCCCGCCGGGTGACCGGGGTCGTCACCGGCACCGGCGAGCACCTCCCCGCGCACGCCGTCGTCGACGCCACCGGCCGCCGGGCCGCCTCGCGCGAGTGGCTGGCAGCCGCCGGGACGATCCCGCCCGCCGAGCTGACCGCGCCCACCGCGATCCGCGCCTTCACCCGCTTCTACCGGCTGACCTCCCCGGGCAGCCTGCCCGGCCCGCTGAACCGGGGCAACGCGGCCGGCGGTATCTGGGACCACTACGCGGCCGTCGCCCACCCCGCCGACAACGACACCTACGCCCTCACCCTCGGTGCCCCCGCCCGCGACCGCGCCACGGCCGGACTGCGCCACCCCGCCGCCTTCACCGCCGCCGCCCGGCTCTCCCCCCACCTCGCCGCCTGGGCCGACCCCGACGCCGGACGTCCCATCAGCCCCGTCCGCCCGATCACTCTCCCGCCCAACAGCCTGCGCCCGGCCGCCGCCGTCGGGGGCCTGTACGCCGTGGGCGACGCCGCCTGCGTCACCAATCCCCTCTACGGGCGCGGCATGTCGCTGGCCCTGCGCCACGCGTTCGCGCTCGCCGGACACCTCGCCGAGACCAGGGAAGGCGACGCGCGGGCCGCCGACCGGCTCCACCGGCCCTGGTACGAGCACTCCGTCCGCGAGGACACCCACCGCACCGCCCTGTGGCGGGCCCGCGTCACCGGCGGCCCGCCACCCGCGTGGGCGGCCCCGGACGGCCGCCCGGCCCTGGCCGAGATCGGGACGGCGGCCCGCGCCGACCCGGTCGTGTGGCGTGGCCTCACCCGGGTCCTCATGGGTCTGGACGGCGCCCACGAGGTCTTCGACGACGCGGTGTTCCGCACACGCGTCCGCGCCGCCCCCGCCCCGCGCGGCGGACCCCGGCCCCCCACCCGGGACGAACTGGTCCGGGCCGTCGCGGCGGAGAACGCGCCGTGACCCGCCGGGTGCTGCTCGCGCCGGTCACCGTCACCCCCGCCAAACCCCTGACCCCCAGCCACCTCAAGGGGCTGCTGTGGACCGACGTCATGTACCGAGCCACTGCCGCGCTCGCCGACGTCACCTACCGCTACAGCCCCACCACCTACCACCTCACCGAACAGACCCTCGGCTTCTGGGAGTTCCTCGACCGCACCCAGGGCGACCTGCCGTACGGCAGGCTCTCCGAGGAGGAGATCGGCGACCTGTACGTCCTGTTCCGCAAGGACGCGCCCGCGCCCGCCGGTGCGCTGCGGCCGTACGCCCTGGAGGTCGAGCGCAACGGGTGGGTGCATCCGGCGAGCGCGCGAGTGCTGGAGCTGTGGACCGGCCACTACACCAAACTCGGCCTGTGTGATCCAGGACTGACGAATCATCAGCCTCCGCGGCTCGGGTTCGAGGAGATGGCCGAACGGCTCGTCGGCCTCGGCATGGGGCTCGACCAGCGGTCCGGCGGTGGTCCCGTCTACATCGACGCCACCCGGTACGGGCTGCCCCTGCGGCAGATCACCACCCAGGACGGGCACCCCAACTACCTCGCCTGCGCGCTGCGGGAGCTGCTGCCGCTGGCGGCCGAGCACGACGAGGTCGTCCTGCTGTACGACACCGAACTCGCCGCCGACTACACCCTGTTGCAGCGGGTGCTGGCCGAACTCGGGCCGGTGGTGCACCGCGTGCCCGTAGGACGCGTCCCCATCGACGGCGAGATCCGCTCCGCCCGGCACGGCGGCTGGCACGACCACACGGCGGGCGCCCTCCTGCGGACCCTGGGAGCCGACCCCGACGTGCGGAGACTGGGCGTGCGGCTGTACTTCGTCGCCGCCCTCGGCCCCGGACAGGCCCAGTCGTTCCGCGCCGACCTCCTCCACAAGAGCCTGGAACGTGCCGCACGGCTGCTGCGCCGGGCGGACGGCGTCCGGCTCGGCGCCGAGGCGGTCCGCGAGGAGCTGCGCCGGCATCGACGCGACCACATCCATGTCGACCCCTACCGGCTCACCTCCTCCCTCCTCGCCCGCGCCCGCCGCACCCTCGACCACGACCTGCTCACCACGGTGTACCTATGACCCTCTCCCCGGAACTGCTGCTGACCGTCGCCACCGAACGGCTCAGAGCCGCCCGCCCCGACCTCGCGGACCGCTCCACCCGCTCGGCGAAGGACTCGGTGAAGGGCTCGGTGAAGGAGGGGGTCCGCGCCGAGGGGGTTGCGGCCGTCGTCGTCGTCCGGGACGTCCGGCTCCCCTCCTGGGTGCGCGAGACCTGCACGTTCGCGCTCTCCCTCCCGCCCGAGCGGGCCGACGCCTGGCGCCGCTCCCTCACCCGGACCCTCTATCTGGCGGGGCGCCCCGACAACCTGCACGAACGCTTCGCCTTCACCCACGTCGCCGCCGACGGCACCGCCGCGTGGGCGGGCCCCGACCCGGACGAAGCCACCACCGGGCTACGACGGCTGCTGAGGACGTTCAGCGGACACCGGCTGCTGACGGCCTGGCACCCGGTGACCGTCGAACTCCCTTTCATGCAAAGCGACGTGGAGCGTGCACCCGCCCACCGCGACCTCTACCTGGCCACCGCCCACCTCACCCTCGCCGACGCGCTGGTCCACCTCGGCCACCTCCTCGCCGAGTCCGTCATCGACGGCACCCTCGGCCCCGGCGACCGGCTCACCCTGCGCTCCGTACCGCGCCTCACGGCCCTCCCCACGCCGTACGCCGCACTGCGCGTCGACACCGACCGGCTCCGGCCGGACCGCCTGCGGGCCTACGCCGCAATGACCCAGGAGATCTGATGTCCTCAACCCTGGTGACTCCGCTGCGCATCGGAGTCCACGGTTCCGCGGCGCAGGCCGAACGGATCGTCGCCGCCTCCGGGTTCGACCCGGCACGCGTGACCTACGTGCCGTACGACGTCCGGGAACCCTTCCGGCCGCTGCGGGCCGGTGAACTCGACGTCATGCTGGTCAAGTTCCCGCTCCGGGAGCCGGACGTGGTCGCGGGGGAGCCGGTCGCCTTCGACGCGCGGGCCGCGCTGCTGCGGGCCGGACACCCCCTCGCCGGGCGGGACGCACTCTCCGTCGAGGACCTCGTGCCGTACGACCTCTTCCGTCGCCCCGGTGACTTCCCGGCCTACGTCTGGGACCAGGTCGTGCCGCCCCGCACCCCCCGGGGGACCGTGCTGCGGCGGGTGCGGGAGATGACCACCATGGCCGCGCTCGCCGAGACGCTGACCGGGTCGGACGCCGTGCACCTGTCGTTCCTGTCGCTGAGGGGGATCGTGCCGCCGCAGGTGCGGGTCGTACCGGTGGCCGACCTGCCGCCCGCGCCCGTGTCGCTGGCCTGGCTGCGCGAGGGGCCGCCGGTCGCGGGACTCGCCGAGTTCGTAGCCGCCGCCGAGCGGAGGGCCGCACGGTGACCGCGCTGGTGCTGCTGCACGCGCTGCCGCTGGACTCCTCGATGTGGCGGGCTCAGGTCCAGGACCTCGGAGCGCTCGGCCACCGGGTGCTGGCCGTCGACCAACGCGGTTTCGGTGGACGGCCGTTGGGGGATGCGGCGCCTTCCCTGGACGCCGTCGCGGACGACCTCGCCAAGACCCTGGACCGGGAGAACCTGGACCAAGTGGTCCTCGCCGGCTGCTCGATGGGCGGATACGCGGTGCTCGCCTTCCTGCGCCGCCACCCCGGCCGGGTCCGCGCCCTCGCGCTGCTCTCCACCCGCGCCGAGGCCGACACCGCCCAGTCAGCCGCCCGCCGCCGGGCCTTCGCCGTCGCCATGCGCGACCCCGCCGCCCGCAACCGACTGGTCGAGACGACGACACCGGTCCTCCTCGGCGCGACGAGCAGCAGCCGGAACCCGTCCCTGCCGGGCGAGTTGCTGCTGACCGCCAAGTCCGCCGACCCGGAGGCGGTCGCCTGGGCGCAGGAGGCCATCGCCGACCGCCGGGACAGCCTCGACGTCCTGCGCACGACCGACGTCCCGGCACTCGTCGTCGCGGGGGAGGAGGACGAGTTGGTGTCCCTCGCGGAGTCGCAAGCGGCGGCGGACGCACTGCCCCACGGACGGCTGGTCGTCCTGCCGGAAGTCGGTCATCTGCCGCCGCTGGAGGACCCCGACACGGTGACACGCCTGCTGGCGGGACTGGCGGAGGAAGGGGCACGACCATGACCGTCGAGAACGCGACCGAGGACCACCGATCCTGGGGCTACACCGCCTCCACCGGACTCGCCTTCACCCGTGAGGACATCGTCGAGGCCCACTTCGAGGCGTGCGCGGGACCCTACCGGGCCGCGCTGGACCTGGTCGGAATCCGGCCGGGATGGCGGGTGCTCGACGCGGGCTGCGGCAGCGGCGCCTTTCTGCCGTGGCTCGTCGAGGCGGTCGGGCCGCAGGGCCGGGTGCACGGCGTCGACCTCGCGGCGGAGAACGCCGAGCGGGCCGCCGCGCGGACGGGCGGCAGGGTGGAAGTGCGGCAGGGAGACATCCTGCGCCTCGACCACCCCGACGACAGCTTCGACGCCGTCTGGTGCGCCAACACCACGCAGTACCTCGACGACGACCAACTCCTTTGCGCTCTCGCCGAGTTTCGCCGCGTCGTACGGTCCGGCGGGGTCGTCGCGGTCAAAGACCTCGATGCCGCGCTGGTCGTCGTACGGCCCGGAGATCCTTATCAGTTCCCGGACTTCTTCCGGAGTGCGGGCCAACAGCCAGGCTACGCACGCCAGTTGCTGCGGACCGCCGAGCTGGACCGATGGCTGGAGCGGGCCGGACTCACCGATGTGCGGCGGCAGACTTTGCTCATCGAGCACTCCGCGCCCATGCCGCCGGCCGTTCTGGACTTCTACACCCGGGCCTGCGAGCGGATCGCCCGGATGGCCGAGGGCGAGGGGTGGGAGGTGTTCCTCGACCCCGAAGGGTCCGGTCACCCTCTGCGCGACCCTCACGGATATATCCGTGAGGGGAACACGGTGGCGGTGGGTGTGGTCAGGTGAGCGACTCCGGGCGCAGGACGACCTCCAGGAGGCCCGGGAAGCGGGCGTCCAGGTCCTGGCGGCGCAGCGACATCAGGCGGTGGGTGCCCTCCACCCGGGTGCGGGTCACGCCCGCGTCCCGCAGCACCTTCAGGTGGTGGGAGAGCGTCGACTTGGCCATGGGGACGTTCAGCCCGCTGCACGACTGCTCGTGGTCATCGCCGAGCCCGCGCACGATCGCCAGGCGCGTCGGGTCGCTCAGCGCGTGGAACACGTCCGTGAGCTGGATCTCCGCGCGGTCGGGGTGCTTCAGCGTGCGCACGTCTCGGACTCCTCGGGCGACAAGCGGCCTGTTCTGGGAACTTGGCCCGGGGAAGCCCTTGCTGCCACGCCCGAGCGCTTTCTATAGTTCCATAGGTTCCGTAGTTCCATGAGAAGCGAACAATAGAAATAAGCCCTGCGACGTCAACCGCTCACACAGGAGGCACGGTGTCCGAGCTGAAGATCGAGGTCGACCCGGCGGACGTGGGTCTCGACGCCGACCGGTTACGGCGGCTCGACCGCTACCTGGCCGCCTACGTCGACGACGGCCGGCTGCCCGGCTGGCAACTCGCGGTGACCCGCCGCGGCAAGGTGGCCCACCTCGCGGAGTACGGCCGCCGCGACATCGAGAACGACCTGCCCAGCGCGGGCGACACCCTCTACCGCGCCTGGTCCATGACCAAGCCCGTCACCTCCGTCGCCGCGCTGACCCTGGTCGAGGACGGCACGATCGGCCTCCAGGACCCGGTCGCCAAGTACATACCCGCCTTCGAGGATGTCCGCGTCTACCAGCGCGGGCCCGCCGCCCGCCCGGTCACCACAGCCGCCGCGAACCCCATCCGCGTCCAGCACCTGCTCACCCACACCTCGGGCCTGACCTACGGCTTCCACCGGGCCCACCCGGTCGACGAGATCTACACCGCGAACGGCTTCGAGTGGGCCACCCCGCCCGGCCTCGACCTCGCCGCGTGCTGCGAGCAGTGGGCGTCCTTCCCGCTGCTCTTCGAACCCGGCACGGCCTGGAACTACGGCGTCTCCAGCGACGTCCTGGGCCGGGTCGTCGAGGTCGCCTCCGGCCAGCGCCTCGACGCGTTCTTCACCGAGCGCATCCTCGACCCCCTGGGCATGACCGACACCGCCTTCCACGTCCCGCCGGAGAAGGCCGACCGGCTGGCCGCCTTCTACACCGCCGACCCCGCCACCGGCCGGGCCGTGCGCGCCGACCACTTCGGCGCGGGCGCGCTGCACCCGCCCGCCTGCCTCTCCGGCAGCGCGGGACTGGTCACCACGCTCGCCGACTACCACCGCTTCACCCAGATGCTGCTCGGCGAGGGCGTCCTCGACGGTCAGCGCATCCTCGGCCCGCGCACCGTGCGCCACATGCGCCGCAACCACCTGCCCGGAGGCAAGGACCTGCACACCGTGGGCCGTCCCGTCTTCTCCGAGATGCCGACCGCGGGTGTCGGCTTCGGCCTCGGCTTCGCCGTGATCGAGGACCCGGCCGCCGCGGGAGTCCCCGCCAACCCCGGCGAGTACGCCTGGCACAGCGCGGCCGGGACCATCTTCTGGATCGACCCCGAGGCGGAGCTGACCGCCGTCTTCCTCACCCAGCTGATGCCGTCCAGCGCCCACCCCCTGCACAGCCGCCTGCGCCAACTGGTCAACCAGGCCCTGACCGACTGAGGGAGCGAACCGTCATGTGTGGCCCCGAAACCATCCTCGGCGCAGCGTCCGGCGAACCACCCGAGCGGGTGCCCCGGACCTTCACCGAAGAGCATGCCTCCACCGAACAACCCGCCCAAGCACCCACGTCGTACATCCCCAAGGGTGTCGTCCGCGACCTCACACACGTCCTCGGCACCGACTGGCCGGTCTTCTCCCTCTACGTGGAGCCCATGCGCATCAAGCGCCTCGCCAACCTCGCCGAGCATGAGTACAACGCCTTCGAACTCACCTACAACGAACACATCGGCACCCATATCGACGCCCCCGCCCACTTCGACGACAGCGGGCTGACCGTCGAGCAGATCCCGGCGCAGGCGCTCGTCGCCCCGCTCGCGGTCGTCCGGATCCGCGAGCGGGCCGCCCGGGACAACGTCACCGAGCTGAGCGTCGACGACCTGCTGCGCTGGGAGAGCCGGCACGGCCGGATCCCGGACGGTGCGGTGCTCGCCGTCGACAACGGCTGGTCCGAGCGCATCGACACCCCCGGTGCCTTCCTCAACTACGACGAGAAGGACGGCCACTACCGCTACCCGGGCATCTCCGTGGAGGCCGCGCACTTCCTCGTCGAGGAGCGGTCCGTGGCCGGCGCCGGCATCGACACACCCAGCCTGGAGCCCGGTACCCGCCCCGCCGACCCCTTCACCCACCGAGTCCTGCTGCCCGCCGGGGTCTACGGCATCGAGAACCTCGCCCACCTGGACACCGTCCCCGACCTCGGCGCCACGGTCGTCGTGGGCGCCCCCAAGCACTCCGGCGGCACGGGCGGCCCGGCCCGGGTGCTGGCCTTCGTCTGAACTCTGCGACCTTGAGGAGAACGCACAGATGACCGCGACATCAGACACGGCCGCCACCGAGGAGCGCTGGGAGTGGAGCCAGGAGCGTTACCGCGACGGCGTGTTCAGCCACGCCGTGTCCACCGAGCGGGAGCGGCTGAAGCTCCTGGAGTCCGTCCTCGACGAGCACACCCGCGGAAACTTCCGCCGCCTCGGCCTCGCCCCCGGCCACCGCGTCCTCGAAGTGGGCGGCGGGGGCGGCTCGGTGGCCCGCTGGCTCGCCGAACAGGACGCCGAGGTCACCGTCACCGACCTCGACACCACCTACCTCGACGAACTGGCCGGCGTAGGCGTGCGGGTGCTGCGCCACGACGTCTACCAGGACGACTTCCCGGCCGGCTCCTTCGACTTCATCCACACCCGGTACGTCGTGATCCACCTGCCCGACCCCGAACGCGCCGTGGCGAGGCTGGCCCGGTGGCTCAAGCCGGGCGGTGTGCTGCTCCTGGAGGAGCCGTCGTTCTTCCCCATCAAGGACTCCCCGCATCCGGCGTACCGCAAGGTCATGCGGGCCTTCCGCAGCCACCTGGAGAGCGCGGTCGGCACCGACACCGAGTGGGCCCGCAACCTGCCGGTGCCGCTGGCCGACAAGGGCCTCGACGACATCGGCTACGACGCCCGCTTCCAGCGCATCGCGGGCGGCGACGACGAGGCCGAGTGGTGGCGCCTGACGCTGGAGCAGACCCGGCAGGCGGTGGTCGCCGAAGGACTCGCCGAGGACGAGGACTTCGACGCCGCCTACCGGGAGCTGGCCGACCCCGGCTTCCACGACCTCTCCCTCGCGGTGTTCACGGCCTGGGGCACCAGGCAGGCCGACTGAGTACTGCGGGGAGCGGACGGCGGCCGGTGCCGCACCGGACAGGGAGCGCCCCGGTGCGACACCAGCCGTGCTGTTGGCAGATAGTTTGACGGAAGATTATTTCGCTGCTACTTTCGTGGCCTAATCGTTGGTGCGCAGATTGATGTCTGCAAGACGAAATGGCAGGGGTAGATGTCGGATCGCCAGTCGAACGCCTTAACGGCGCCCGCCGGACTGAGCGCGCGCAAGAACCTGGTGCTGCTGGTGCTGTGCGCGCAGCTCTTCCTGGACTCCATGGACGTCTCGCTGATGGGCGTGGCCCTGCCCGAGATGCAGCACGACATGGGCCTCAGCGCCGAGCAACTCCAGTGGATCATCTCGGGCTACGCCGTCGCGTACGGCGGCTTCCTGCTCCTGGGCGGCCGGGCCGCCGACCTCTTCGGCCGACGCCGGATGTTCTTCTGGGCCACGGTCCTCTTCGCGGCCGTCAGTCTTATCGGCGGCCTGGTCACCAGCGGCTGGCTGCTCATCATCACACGCGTCATCAAGGGCATCGCCGCCGCGTTCATCGCGCCGGCCGCCCTGTCGATCATCACGACGACGTTCCCCGAGGGCCCCGAGCGCAACCGGGCGATGAGCATGTTCGGCCTCACCGGTGCCAGCGGCTACGCGGCCGGTCTGGTCTTCTCCGGGCTGCTGACCTCGCTGAGCTGGCGGCTCACCTTCTTCGTCCCGTTCGTCGTGGCCGCGCTCGTCCTGCTGACCGTGCGCAGTGTCATCGCCCCCGACGAGCGCGCCGACGACCGCCGCCCCGGCTTCGACGCCCTCGGCGCGGTCACCGCGACCGGCGGTGTCCTGCTGCTGGTCTTCGCGCTGACCCGGGCCCCCGAGGTCGGCTGGGGCTCGGCGGCCACCGTGGTCAGCCTGGTGGTGTCGGTCCTGCTGCTCATCGCCTTCGTGGTGATCCAGAACCGGCGCACCGACCCGCTGGTCGACCTCGCGATCTTCCGCTCGCGCACGCTGTCCACCGCGAACGTCGTCGGTATCGCCTGGGCCTGCGCCACCATCGGCTGGCAGTTCATCGCCCTGCTCTACCTCCAGGACGCGCTCGGCTACAGCGCTCTGAAGGCCGGTATGGCGATCGTCCCGATGGCCGTGTCCATCCTGGTCGCCGTCAACATCGCGCCGAAGGTGATCGCCAGGATCGGGCTGCGGGTGCCCGCCGTGATCGGCCTGCTCCTCCAGGGCGCCGGCATCTTCCTCTTCCTGCGCGCCGGCGAGGACGCCTCCTACCCGGCCGTGCTGCTGCCCGCGCTGATCGTCCACGGCCTGGGCAACGGCACCAGCTTCCTCAGCTTCAACATCGCGGGTGTCAGCGGCGTCGCCAATGACAAGCAGGGCCTCGCGGCCTCGCTCATCCAGTCGGCCGTCCAGCTCGGCGGCGGCCTCGGCGTCGCGGTCGGCGCCGCCGTCCTCGTCGGGTCGGCGGGCGGCGCCGGGGTCAGCGCGTACCACCCCGCCTTCGTCGCGGTCGGCGTCTTCTCCCTGGCCGGCGCCCTCGCCTCGGCGATCGGACTCGGCACGCCGAAGTCCACCGGCGGCGCGGGCGCCGTCGAGGAGGCACCCGCCGGGGTCGAGAGCGGGCGCGCGTGAGCGTGCGGACCGTCGCCGGGGCGCGGGACATCGAGTGGCTCGCGCCCGACGACGCCCGGCTCGCCTGGGACGGGGTTGCCGAGTCGGAGCGCCTCCCCGGCGGCTGGCTGCCCCGCCGGATCTCCCGGCGGCGGCTCGCCACCACCCTCTCGCCCGACTTCACCCGTCTCGCGGCGATGCCCGTCGGCATCCGCTGCGGAGTACGGACCGACGCCCGCGAACTCGTCCTCCGGCTCAGCGTCGAGGGAGGGGACGCCCCGGTCGACGTCCTGGTCGGCGGGACACTGGCGCTGCGCGCCGTCGTCGAGGGCGCCCGCGAACTCGTCGTATCCCTTGGGCCGGAGGCGGAGAACCCGCGGGACGTCGAGGTGTGGCTGCCGAATCTCGGGTACGTGCTCGTCGACGAGGTCGGCTTCCGGGGGCACACGGCCCTGGCGCCCGCCGAGCGGACCGGGCCGCGCTGGGTGACGTACGGCAGCTCGATCACGCACAGCATGTTCGCGGCCGGGCCGTCCGAGACGTGGAGCGCGTTGGTCGCCCGGGAGAGCGGCTGGCGCCTACACAATCTGGGGTTCTCCGGACAAGCGCACCTCGACCCGGTGGTCGCGCGCACGATCCGGAAGCTGCCTGCCGACCTGATCTCGCTGGAGCTGGGGATCAACGTCCACAACAAGGGCACGTTCGCCGAACGCAGCTGGACGCCCGCCGTGTGCGGGTTCGTGGAGACCGTCCGCGACGGCCACCCCGACCTGCCGATCGTAGTCATCACCCCGCTGTCCTCGCCCGAACGGGAGGACACCGAGAACGCGGCCGGTCTGACGCTGGCGCAGATCCGCACGCGCACGGCGGAGGCGGTCCGGGTCCTGGAGCGCCTCGGCGACCGCAATCTGCACACCCTGGACGGCCTGACGGTGGTCCCGGTCGCCGAGGCGGCCGGGGTCTACGCGGACGGACTGCACCCCACGGCCGAGGGCGAGCACGTGCTGGCCGCGAGAATCGGGGACTTTCTCCGGAAGGTCGCGCCGCCGCCGTATTTCTAACGGTGTGACATGAGCCACCCGCAGTGGCGGACGGGTTACATTCCCCCGGCTCGTTCCGTCACTGCGGGTTTTCCCGTGCGCTGGGTTCTCCGTGAGCTCAGCTCACTTCATATCCGATCCGGGCGAGCACTCCCCATTTCCCGCCCTGCCGGGTCACGACGTAAACGGAGTCGAAAACTGCCAGCCGCTTGCCTTCGGCATCAAGGCGGCTGAACCGCACCACCGCGTGCACCTGGTCGGCGGAGACCTGCGAGAACGCGACCTCGTCCCAGGCGCTGCGATGCCAGCCGGAGGCCAACAGCGCAGCCAGCTCGGCCTGCGAGGCGCGGATGTACTCCTCGGGCTCGTCCCAGACCGTCACCGCGCCCTCGTGCACGCGTATCTGGGGGAAATGCAGCGTGCCGGTCCATTGCACCAGATCGTGGCTGTTGAGCCCGTCGAGAAAGGCATCGAGGGCCGCGCGGGCCTCTTTCGTGACGGCGGTGAAGTCGAGAGCGGGGGTCATGGCGAGTACCTTTCGAGCGAAGTCGGTTCGTACGGCATCGAGGGGAAGATTACCCACCGGATTCGCCTTCTTTTCCTGGTCTTTGGTCCAGGAAGAAACCGGTCGGAAGACGGAAGCGGGAATTCGCTCCGAGGTCACAGAATCGACCCGGTGAAACCCATGTCACCCGAAGCCGGACCGGCCCTCGACCGCAGATTCCTGGCCCCGGACCACTCCACCCTCGCCTGGGACGGCCTGGCCGCGCTCAGCGGACGCGGCGGCTGGTGGGAGCCCTGGCGGATCACTCCGGACCGGCCGGCCACTGCCCTGTCCCCGGCCCTCCTCGACCGCGCCGCCACCCCGGCGGGCGCCCGCCTCCGCCTGCGCACCGACGCGGAGGAACTGACCCTGCGGATCGCGGTGGGGGGCGCGGCGCCGGTCCGTTCGACGTCCTCATCGACGATGCTCCCCGTACGACTGCCCGTGACACCCGGCGTCCACGACCTGCGCGTCCCGCTGCCCGGCCGACCCGTGCGGGTCGAGATGCGACTGCCGCAGGCCCGCGTGCTGCGCTCCGCGCCGGCCGACCTGATCACTGTGGGACTCGCCGAGATCGTAGGGCAGTTATCAGTTGGACAGGCCTGGGGCAGCGCTGTAAGGGCTCGTGGAGACCGTATGTGACACTCACCCCCGGGTGCCCCTCGCCGTGCTGGTCCCCGCGCGGGGCGGTGGCGGTGCGGTCGACGAGGCGGTGACGCTGCTGCGCCGGCTCGGCGACCGTCATCTGCACCTGCTGGACCTCCCGGACCCGCTGCCTGGGGGCGACGCGGCGGGTGACGGGACGAACGCGCCGCTCGCCGCCCGGACGGGCCCGGAACTCGCCCGGATCCTCGCCGAGAGCGTCGCCGCTACCAGCGGTCCCAGTGCAGCACCTCCTCGCGCGGGACACGCGGAGCCGGCTTGAAGTCGGTGCCGATCGTGAAGGCCAGCGGGACGAACGCGGCGAGCATGACCTCGTCGTACGGCACCCCGAGCACCTTCGCCAGCTCCCGCTCCAGTGGGCCCTGGGCGGTCGTCCAGACCGTGCCAAGACCCCGGGTGCGCGCCGCGAGCATGAAGCTCCACACGGCCGGCAGGATCGACCCCCACGTCATCGACTGGTCCAGGACGGAGGCGTGCTCGGTACGGCCCTCCACCGCCGGGATGACGAACGCGGGCACCCGGTGCACGTTCGCGTACAGGTGCTGAAGGCCGTCGTAGATGCGTTCCATCGACCCCGGGTGGTGGTTCATCCGGCGCAGGTCGCGGGCGTTGACCGGCTGGCCGCCGCCGGTGTTCAGGGCGCGCCGGAAGATGTCTGCGACCGCCAGGCGCTGCTGTTCCTCGGTGACGACGAGGAAGTGCCAGCGCTGCCGGTTGCGCCCGGTGGGCGCCTGCGTGGCCAGGTCCACGCACTCCTCGATCAGTTCACGGGGGACGGGACGGGTGAGGTCCAGGCGCTTGCGCACCGCACGCGTCGTGGACAGCAGTTGATCGGGGGTCAGGTCCAAGGTCATGGTCGTGACCGTATGGGTAAATTCATCTGATGTCAAACAATTGAAGCTCAAATGGTTTTGGACGGGCTGCGCTCCGCGGCCGGATCGGGCCGGTCGCGCTCCGGATCCACCAGCAGCGCGAAGCAGAGTCCGCCGAGTGCCATCAGGGCGCCGAAGCAGAGGAAGACGAGGGAGTAGCCGCGCTCGGCGCTGCCGCTCGCGTCCAGCAGCATCCCCGACACGATCGGGCTGACGGCGCCCGCGCTCACTCCGAGCCCGTTGAACGCGCCGAGCAGCGCGGCGCGTTGGTGCGGCGGCACGAGTTCGGCGAGCACCGGGTTGGTGAAGGTGCTGAGGCTCACCGAACCGCCGTAGCCGGCCATCAGGATGCCCAGCGAGACGACAGGGTGGTGGACGACGGGCAGCAGGGCCGGCGTCAGTCCGGCGCAGGCGAGGACCGCGCCGCCGAGGAGGTGTAGGAGGGCAGCCAGGTGAAGATCACGGAGGCCAGGGCGCTCTGGGTGGACTGGGCCGGCAGACAGCCCACGAACGTGCGGTTGAGCAGCGCTCTCCGCCACGGTACCGAGGGCGGCCGGACCGCCGTACGAGCCTCGGGCCGCGCGCCGTACGGTCCGAGGCGGCCTGCCAGGGCCCAGGCCGCCGACCAGAGCAGCGCGAGGACGGCCACCGTGACGAATCCGGCGCGCCAGCCGAACGTGACGATGGCCAGCGTGAGCAGTGGGGCCAGCGCGATCTTGGCGAGCACGGCGCCGGAGGTGTACCAGGCGGTGGGCACCCCGCGCCGCTCGCCCGGGTACCAGGAATACAGCGCGGTCACTGCGAGGGGGTTCGCCGGGCCCTCGGCGGCGCCGACCAGGAGACGGCTGCCGTACAGCATGCCGCCGGTGACCGCGAAGACCGCCGGGAGCTGGCCCAGCGCCCACAGCAGTCCGCAGACCAGCAGGATCAGCCGGGGCGAGACGCGCTGCGCGGTGAAGCCGACCGCCAGGCAGGTCACCCCGAACAGGACGTAGGAGGCGCTGGCGAGCGTGCCGAAGTCGGCCGAGTCCAGGTGGAGTTCACCGCTCATCGGGGTGACGACGAGGCCCAGGAGCACCTTGTCGAGGAAGACCACTACTGCGGACGCCACGACCAGCGTGGTGACCGTCAGGGCACGCCCGCGCGTGGCCAGGGTCGAGGAGGCGGCGAGCCGGTCGCCGGTGGACGTCGTCACAGCGCCGCCAGCCAGCGGTCGATCTCGGCGTTCACATAGTCGGGCAGCTCCCCGTGGAGGAAGTGTCCGGCGCCGGTGACGGCGATCGCCTTGCAGTCCGGGTGCGTAAAGCAGCGCTCGTCGGCGCGCATTCGGTCCGGGTCCCGGTGCAGCGCCAGCACAGGCTGGGGGCGCCGTCGCAGGACCGCCTCGGCCTCGGGCAGGAAGCGGACGCCCGCCGGGTGCCGGGTGTGTCCCCGGAAGACGTGCGCCCGGGTCTGAGGGGTCGCCCACAGTGCGGCGAGCCGCTGACGTTCCACCAGGTGGGCCGGGGTGTCCGGGCCCTGGGCCAGCCCGGTGACGATCCGCAGCGCGGTGGCCTCCGCGTCCGGTCCGTCGAGCGCGTCCCCGAGCGCCCGCAGCCGGTTCCGGCTGTCGTCGGCGCCCGCGTAGTCCGGGTCGAGGGCCACCAGCGCGCGCACCAGGTCGGGACGGCGGGCCGCCAGTACCGAGGCCACCGACGCACCCATGGAGTGCCCCACCACGACCACCGGCCCGGTACCGAGCTGCTCCAGCAGTCTCGCCAGGTCGTCGGCGTGCCGCTCGGTGGACCAACCACCGGCCAGCGGTCCCGTCCGGCCGTGCCCGCACAGGTCCACGGCGACGGTCCGGCAGCGACCGCGCAACTGGGGGAGCTGATGGACCCACGTCTCGGCGTTGTCCCACAGTCCGTGCACCAGAAGCGTGGGCAGCCCGAGTACCCCGGCGGGTCGTGCGCCGGGCGGGGCGGGCCGGTCGACGTAGAACATCCGCCCGGCAAGCAGATCGACAAAGGGCATTGCGGCAACTCCCGCCTCGGGGAAAGGGGTGGGATGTACGGGGTGCGCGCGGCGGAAGGGAAGAGGCCGCGGGGAGGGGACAGGGGGTGTGCGGGTCAATGCGGTGCGGTCTGGCCGGGCGCCCGCGGTCCACCGCACCAGGCGTTTGCCCACCGGCACAGGCATGTCCGACCGACCCATTAGAGATCCGCGCCCCACCCGCCGTCCAAGTCCCCTCCGGCAGAGCCGTTATGCTCGCCGGGCATGGCCAGAAGTGGTCGGGGGAAAGCGGATGGAACTACGTCACCTGCGGTACTTCGTGGCGGTCGCCGAGGAAGGTTCGGTGAACCGGGCCGCGCGGCGGCTGCTCGTCTCCCAGCCATCGCTCAGCCGGCAGATCGTCCAACTCGAACGCGAGCTGGGACAGCGGCTGTTGCAGCGGACCCCGCGCGGCGTACGGCTCACCCCTGCCGGACAGGTCCTGCTGCCGCACGCCCACCAACTGCTCACGATGGCCGACGCGACCCGCGAGACGGTGGCCGGGGCAAGCGCCGTACGGCAACCGGTCACCCTCGGGGTCCCGCCCGGGACGGACGGGACCTGGCTGATCGCCCTCGTCGACATGCTCCGCGATCGGCTGCCGCACGCGGCCCTGGAGTACATCGAGGCCACCAGTTCCGACCAGCTCCGGCTGCTCGGCGGGGGGCGGCTCGACCTCGGACTTGTGCACCGGCCGCCGCCCGCCCCCCTGTGCGCGTGGGAGCTGCGCCGCGACCTGCTCGGGATCGCCGTACGGCCCGGGCACCCGCTCGCGGAGCGGGGCGGGTTCGGGCTGGCGGACCTCGACGGGGTGCGCATCCTGCTGCACGCCCAGGACCGGCTCCCCGCCGAGCAGCACGGGCTCGTCGCCGCCGTCCGGACCGCCGGGGTCCGGCCGCACTGGCACTTCGCGCAATTCACCGAGCACGTCCTCGCGCACGCCCACGCGACCGGCTGCGACGCGGCGCTGGTCGTCGCGCACACCGCTGCCGACCGGCTGCCGGGCTGGCGGTGGGGACCGCTGGCCGACCTGCCGCTGACGATGACCACCTGGCTGGTGGCGGCGCCGGACGCGCGTCCCGTTGTACAAGAAGCCGCCGTGGTGATCGGGTCCTCCGGAACGGCTGGTTCCGATGAGTCCGAGTGACGGGAATATGTCGATCTCGGAGCCTCGGTGGCCAGTGTGATCCAACCGCGGCCAGGACGGCTGAAAGACGGGTTCTCACACAAACGAGGTCGCGGGCCGGCCCGTCGTTCTGTGCTGACTCACGATGCCACTCCCGCCCCGCCCGCACGCAGCCAGACGGTGCCCCGGCAGATGGGAGAAACCGCCAGCAGGTGAGACCCCGCCCCTGAACATCACCCCGGGAGCACCCGGAAACGGCAGGCTCCACTCATGGTTCTCGGGTGCTGCGAGGCCGGATGAATTCATTGGCGTGTAATAGAAGTTATGCAGAACAAAGCCTCTTGCGATGTATCTTCATGGAAAAGATCGGCGGAGGTGAGAAGTGATGTGCTCGGTTTTCGTCAGGAACGTCGTCATTTCGGCGAGCGAGCTCGGTGCTGCGCTGCGTGAAAGCACGTCGGTCATTGTCCTTGAGGTGGGAAGAGAGACAGAGGACGGTCGTGACCCTCGGCTTGCCTACGCGACGGGACACATACCCGGTGCTCATTACGTACCGTTCGAAGCGGACCTTGTCGGATCGCCCACCGCGACCTCCGGCAACGGACCGCTCCCCCGGGTGAGCGACCTCCAGGAACGCCTGCGCCTCTGGGGTGTCGACGACGGCAGCACCGTCGTCGTCCACACCCGGCAGAATCTCGCCGTAGCCGCTCGTGCCTGGTGGATCCTGCGCTGGGCCGGTGTGGCGGACGTGCGTTGTCTGAACGGCGGCTTCGCCGCCTGGCAGGCGTTCGGTGGACCGCTCGACGTCCAGGATCCACCGCCGGCCGCGGGTACGGCCGTCGTGCGGCCCGGTTCGCTTCCCGTCCTGACCGCCGAGGACGCGGGACGGCTGGCCGCTTCGGGGCACCTGATCGATGCCCGCGCCCCGAAGGCGTACGCCGGGGATCCGCGGCGGACGCGGACCGGTCACATCCCGGGCGCGTACAGCATTCCAGGGGCGGACAACTTCCGGGCGGACGAGCTGCTTGACGCCACGGAGTTGAGGGCCCTTTACGCCCCTCACCTGGACGGGCGTGTGGTCGGCGCGTACTGCGGCGGCGGTGTGTCGGCGACGACGACCGTGCTGGCCCTCGCCTCCCTGGGGGTCGAGGCGGCTCTGTACCCCGGCTCGTGGTCCGCCTGGATCACCGACCCCGCGCGGCCCACAGCGACCGGGACCGAGCCCGGCGTGCCACCGGTCGCAGGGCGGTGACGCCGGGGCCGGGGGAGTGCGGTGCCCCGGCCCCCGGGAGCGCGCTCGGTACCTCACCCCCGGTCGACCACACCGGGGCCGCCCGAGAGATCGCCGGTGAACAGGCCGCGCAGCTGGGCCTCCTCCTCCGCCGACGGGATCCACCGGGAGGCCTGGACGTTCTCGTCGAGCTGCGCCGACACGGTCACTCCCGCGATGACGCTGGTAACTGTCGGCTGAGCGAGCAGCCAGCCGAGTGCCGCCGCGCTCGGGGGGATGTCCCGGTCGCGCGCGAACTGCTCGAACTTCGCCAGTGCCGCCCAGGGCGCCGAACGCAGCAAATAGCGTTTGAGATTGGTTATTTTGGCATTCTCCGGAGCCCGCTCCGCCGAGTATTTTCCGGTGAGTAGTCCGTTCTGCAGAGGGAAGTACGGAATGAAACCCAGGCCATGGTGATCGAGCGCCGGAATCAGTTCCTCCTCGGGCTTGCGCCACAGGAGACTGTATTCGTCGGTCGTCGACATGAATGGTGTCAGTCCTTGCGCGCGGGCCGTGTGGTGCGCGTCGACGATCTGCCAGGCTTTGAAATTGGAGGCGCCGATGTACCGTACCTTTCCGGATCTCACCAGAGAGTCGAGTGCCGACAGGGTTTCCTCGACCGGGGTGAAGGGGTCCGGGAAGTGGATCTGGTAGAGGTCGATGTAGTCGGTGCGCAGTCGGCGCAGTGACTCCTCCGCTGCGGCGACGATGTACTTGCGGGATCCGGGCCGGCTGTAGGCGGGGCCGCGCTCCCGGCTGAGGTTCAGGCCGAACTTGGTGCCGATGACGACCTGTTCACGGCGGGTGCCGAGAGCGGCGGCGAACAGTTCCTCGCTCTGTCCGGGCCGGTCGCCGTAGCCCTCGGCGAGGTCGAAGTACGTGACGCCGAGTTCGATCGCGCGGTTGACGATCGCGGTGACCGCCTCCTGTCCGGTGGCGCGCATGCCCGACCGGCCGAAGGTGCTGGCGCCGATGCCGATCTCGGACAGGACGAGGCCCGAGGAGCCGAGCCGGCGGTATCCGTCGGGGAGTTGTGTTGCAGGGGGCACGGTTGTCCTCAGTAGGTGTCGTCGGTGTCCAGCAGGCCCTGGAGGGTCGAGGCCTCGTACTCGGTGCGGAAGATGCCGCGGCGTTGGAGTTCCGGGACGACGAGGTCGACGAAGAGGTCGGCCGGTCCGCGGTGGTAGGGGGGAAAGAGCTGGACGCCGTCGAGGACCTCCTCCTCCAGGTTCTCCTCCAGCCAGTCGGCGATGGTCCTCGCGTCGCCGACGACGGCCGGCTGCGCTGCGTGCCGGGCGCGCTGGACGTAGTGGTACAGCTCGCGCAGGGTGGCGTCCTCTCCGATCTGCGTGCTGAGAATCCGCCGCAGCAGTTCCCGGTCGTCCTTGGTGTCGTGCACACGGTCGCCGAGCAACGGCGAGAGCGCGTCATCCGCGAGCTGGTCGATGTCGACGATGTCGAGCACACGCTCACTGTCGCGGACCCTCGACAGGTCGATGCCAAGGGCCCGGGAGAACGCGGCCGGCAGAGTCTGTGTCAGTTGCAGGGCGTTGATCTCGTTGAACTTCGCGCGTGCTTCCCGGGCGGTGCCGCCCAGGTAGAAGGTGATCCCGGGGATGATCTTGAACTTCTCCGGGTCGCGTCCGTTGGCCGCGACGCGCTCCTTGAGCCTGCGGTACTCCTCCTTGCCACGGCTGATGCCGAAGTAGGGAGAGAACCGCACCTGCGCGAAGTCGGCGCCGTAGCGCAGGGACTCCTCGGAGAGGCCCACCTGGACGATCGGAATGTGGGACTGTACCGGCGGCGGGACGTTCAGCGGTCCGCGGACGTCGAAGTGCTCCCCGTGGAAGTCGATCTGGTGCCAGGAGCCCGGCCTTATCAGCGTGCCGCCCGGCTTGTCGTCGAGGAGGAAGTCGTGACCCCAGCTGTCGTACAGCAGTCGGTTGACGACTTCGGTGAACTCCCGGGCCCGCGCGTATTTCGTCTCCTCGCTCGGCACCGGGTTCTTGCCGTAGTTGCCGATCGGGTCACCGTCACGGTCGATGCCGAAGACGACGTTCAGCGCGGTGCGCCCCTGGTTGAAGTTGTCCAGCGTCGCTAACTGCCGGGCGACGCCGTAGGGGTGCTCGAAGGAGGAGTTGACCGACATCACGAACCCGAGGTTCTTCGTGATCGCCGCGGCATGTCCGGCGTACACGAAGTTGTCCCACCGGTAGATCCGGTTGAGGCGGTCGGGTTCGCTGCCCAGGGCGCTGCCGGCGAAGACGTAGTCCAGTTTGCCGCGCTCGGCGGTTCGGGCGATGTCGAGGATGACGCTGGGGTCGTGCAGACCGGCGTTGGTTGCCTCCGGCAGCCGCCAGGCGTCCAGGTCCCAGCCGGTGCCGTAGGCGGCCAGTCCCAGGCGGAGTTTGCGTCGGGAGCTCATGCGAATCGTTCCCCCGGGTCGGTCGCGGTGAAGCTGTTGGGAGGTGTGCCCAGGCCGAAGTGGCCGCGGAAGGTGTCCGTCGTGTACTCGGCGCGGTACACGCCGCGCTCCTGGAGGATGGGGACTACCTCGTTCGCGAAGCGCTCCAGCGGTTCCCACAGGTAGGGCACGCTCACGTTGAACCCCTCGGCGGCGCCGCGGTCGAACCAGTCGATCAGAGTGTCGGCGACGTGCTCGGCCGTCCCGATCACCAGCGGGAAGTTCCCTGCGATCGAAGCGCCCAGCACGTCCTTGACCCGCACACTGCCGCCCGCCACGGTGCGGCCGGTGCGCTGTGCCAGCGCCGTCAGCAGGGTGCGGCCGTAGCCGTTGAACCGGTCGGCGACGTCCGGCTTGACGGTGCCGTCGATGCCCAGCGGCCGCAGATCGACCCCGATGCGTTCCGACAGCGAGCGGACGCTGCGGGCTCCCTTGGGCAGCGGGAACCGGGAGGCGCTGATCCGGCCCCAGTCCGGCCCCGACCAGTACGCCTCCTCCTGATCGCCCTCGACGATGTCCTCGTCGAACGGCAGCAGGTCGTTCAACTCCTCGTACAGCTCGACGGCTTCCGCCCGGGTATCCGCGACGAGCGGTGTGATGCCCGGCAGGAAGAAGATCGGGTCCACCCGTCCGCGCAGGCGCTCTGCGCGTCGGCGTACGTCGGTGTTGAACGCGATCGAGTCCTCCGGCGTCGCGGGACCGGTGAAGTTCACGTCGGCCCACTTCGCGGTCAGCTCACGGGAGAGCTCGGAGGCGCCGGCGTACAGCAGCGGCACGTGACCCTGCGGAGGCCGCTCCAGCGGCAGCGTGCCGGCGACCTGGAAGTGCCTGCCCTGCCAGTCGAGCCGGTGCACCTTGGTGTCGTCGAGGTAGCGCCCGGCCTTCTTGTCCTGGAGGTAGGCGCCGTCCTCGATGCTGTCCCACAGCCGCTGCACGACGTGGATGAACTCGTCGGCGCGCTCGTAGCGGGCCGCGCCGCCCAGGTCGGCGAGGCTGAAGTTCCGGGCGGCCAGGTCGGAGGCGCCGAGCACGACGTTCCACGCCAGCCGTCCGCCGCTGAGATGGTCGAGGGACGCTGTCAGTCTCGCCAGGATGTACGGCTCGTAGAACGTCGGGTGCGCCGTGACGACGAGCCCGATCTTCGAGGAGTTGAGGGCGAGTTGGGAGGCCAGAGTGAACGGTTCGAGGCGGCCGGTGTTGTGGGTGGTGATCCATTGTTCGCCCACGATGTCGCCGGGGAGTGTGTCCCCGAGGAAGAAGAAGTCGAACTTCGCGTCCTCGACGATGCGCAGTGCCCTGGTCGCGTACTCCAGCTCGAAGGCCTGCGCCGTGGGTGCCTCCGGATGGCGCCAGCCGCCCCAGTGCGTGCCGTTGAGCCAGTGCATGTATCCCAGGTGAAGCTGCCGTTCGGGCATCATCTGTTCCCTTCTTCTGTAGATCCGCCGCGCCCCACGAGAACGGCCGGGTCGGGTGCGGCCGCACCGGGGATCGACGCCAGCAGCTCCTTGACGTAGTCGGTCCGCGGCTCGGTGAGGACGCCCAGGGCCGGACCGCGCTCGACTATCTGCCCGTGGTGCAGGACGACGATCTCGTCCGACACCTCGGCGATGACCCCCAGGTCGTGTGAGACGAAGACGTAGGTCAGCCCCAGCTCGCGCTGGAGCGAGTCGAGCAGGCCGAGGATCTGGCGCTGCACGGTCACGTCGAGGGCGGAGACGGGTTCGTCCAGGACGACGACGTCCGGCCGTGGTGCCAGCGCGCGGGCGATGGCCACCCGCTGCCGTTGGCCGCCCGAGAGTTCGGCGGTGTATCGGTCGGCGAGCGCGGCGTGCAGTCCGGTCATCTCCAGCAGTTCGGTGATCCTGCGCGCACGTTCCTGCGCCGACCCGTACCCATGGCCCCGGAGCGGCTCGTCGAGGATCGCGCGGACCGTGGAGCGCGGGTTCAGCGAGGCGAAGGGGTCCTGGTAGACCATCTGCACCTTGCGGTAGAGGCCGGCCTGTCCGGCGCCCCGGCGGTGGTGGACGACCGGTTCGCTGTCGATCTCGACCGAGCCGGCGTCCGCCGGGGTCAGCCCGGCGAGGATACGTACGAGGGTGGTCTTGCCCGATCCCGATTCGCCGACGATCCCCAGCGTGGTTCCCCTGCGCACCTGGAAGGACGCGTCGGCCACCGCGGTGACCGTGTCCGAGCCGCGGCGCGAGGCGAAGGTCTTTTCGACCTTCCTTGCTTCGACGGCCACCGGGGCGTCCGCGGGCACCGTCCGGAAGTACTCCAGCCGGGTTGTCGCGGCCTGCCTGCCCGAGAACCCGAGAGAGGAGGACCGCAACAGATCTTCCGTGTACGGGTCTCCCGGATCGGCGACGACCTCGTCGGTCCGCCCACTGCGTACGATCCGCCCGTCCTTCACCACCGCGATGTCGTCGGCCCGCTCCGCGGCGACGCCCAGATCGTGGGTGATGAGCAGGATGCCGAGGTTCTCGCTCTCCACGAGACTCGACAGGAGGTCGAGGATGGTCTTCTGCACCGTGACGTCGAGCGCGGTCGTCGGCTCATCGGCGATCAGGATCCGGGGCCTGGTACTCATCGCGGCGGCGATCAGCACCCGCTGGCACATTCCCCCGGACAGCTCGTGCGGATAGCGGCCGTACAGACGCGCGGGATCACGCAGTCCGACCTTCGCGAACAGGTCCAGGACCCGTTCCCGGCGCTCCGCACGCGAGCCCACGCCGTGCGCGCGCAACGGTTCCGCGGCCTGGACGCCCACCGGCAGAAGAGGGTTGAGGCCCAGGAGCGCGTCCTGGGGGATGTAGCCGATCTCCTTTCCGCGCACGGACCGGTACTGCCGCTCGGACAGCCCGGTGAGCGTACGGTCGCCCAGGACGACGTCGCCCGCGGTGATGCGCCCGTTCTCGGGGAGGGTCCCGGTGACGACCCGGCCGAGGGTGGACTTGCCGGAACCGGACTCGCCGACGACCGCCCGGACCGAGCCCGCCGCGACCTCCAGGCTCACTGTGTCGAGCACGGGTACCACGGCGCGGCCGGGGACGGTGAACTCGGCGCTCACGTCCCGCAGGCGCAACAACGGTGTGCTCTGCTCAGGCGACGACACGGGTCCTCCCTCGGTTGAACGACCTGCCGATGCGGTAGACCGCGAGCACAGTCAGCACGATGACCAGGCCGGGCAGCAGACTCAGCCACCACTGGACGCCGATGAACGTGCGTCCCTCGGCCACCAGAAGGCCCCACTCGGGCGTCGGCGGAGGCGCGCCAAGGCCCAGGAAGCTCAGGGCGGCGACGGTCAGGATCGCCGTGCCGATGTCCATGGTCGCCGCGGCCAGCACCGACCGGGACGCGTTGGGCACGACGTGCTTGAACAGGCGGCGGACGTAACCGTGCCCTGCGAAGACCGAGGCCTCGACGTACTTGGCGTTGCTCACCTTCAGCACCTCGGACCGCATCAGACGGGCGAAGCCGGCCGTGCTGTTGATACCGATGGCGACGGCGATGTTGAGCGTGCCGCGCCCCAGCGCGGAAATGATCGCGAGGGAGACGATGAGGCTCGGAACCGCCAGCATGATGTCGACGATCCGCATCAGCACGCTGTCGACCCGGCCGCGCAGCGCGCCCGCGACCAGACCAATCAGCGAGCCGCTCACCAGACCGATGACCACCGCGATGACCGCCGCCTGGAGGGACAGCCGAGTGCCCCACACAGCACGGGTGAACTGGTCACGCCCGAAGTCATCGGTGCCGAAGAGATGGTCGGGGCCCGGCGCGAACAGCATCTGCGACGCGTTCTGCCGCAGCGGGTCGCCGGAAGCGAACAGACCGGGATGGATCGCGGCGGCGAGGATCACGACGATCCACAGGTACGCCACGAGGAGTCCGGGCGAGCGCAGCAGCGTGGCCAGCCGCCCGCCCTGCTCCCGCAGCCGCCCGGCCGAAGGCGTGGGCGCCGCCGTTTCGAGAGTCGTCATGTCATCCGTCCCATTGGATCCGCTTGTCGAGCAGCGGGTAGACTGCGTCGACGACGAGGCTCACCACGACGAAGATCACCGCGCTCATCGTGACCGCGACCAGGACGACCGGCATGTCCCGGCCGTTCACGGCGTCGACCACGAGACGCCCCACACCGAGCCGCGAGAACACCGTCTCAGTCAGGACGGTGCCGCCGACCATCACGCCGACGGTGGTCCCCAGCGAGGTGATGACCGGCAGCGCCGCGTTCTTCAAGGCGTGCCGGACGACGATGTCGAATCGGCTGAGCCCCCAGCTGCGGGCCGTCTCGACGTACGGCGACGTCAGAGCGCCGCGGAGGTTGGCGGTCAGGAGCTGGGAGATGCTGCCGCCGCCGGCGACCGCGAGGGCGGTCGAGGCGATGAGCAGCCCGCCGAACCCCCGGTCGCTGACCGCCTTGATCCAGTGCAGCTGGAAGGCGAACACCTGCAGCAGCACGAGGCCCACCAGGAAGGGAGGCAGCGACACTGCGACCGGCGGCAGCGAGATGAGCAGCTCGCGCGCCCACTTCCAGTGGGTCAGCTCGATGACCACCGACAGCGTCACCCCCAGCACCACCGCCAGGAGCAGCCCGAGGAACGCCAGCTTGAGCGTCTCGGGGAAGGACTCGAAGTACACCTCCACCGCCGGTCGGCGTTGGTAGATGCTCTGGCCGAAGTCGCCCCGGAGGGCTCCGGTCAGCGCGTCCCAGTACTGCACCCACACGGGGCGGTTGAGACCGAGCAATTCGCGCTGCTCCGCCAGGAGTTGCTTGACGTCGGCGCCGTCGGCACCGGCCGTGAGACCGCCTGCCGCGTCACCGGGCACGACGTACAGCAGGAAGAACGCCCCGGTGAAAGCACCCCAGACCACGATCACGCCGTACAGAAGCCGAAGACCGTATCGTTTCATCGGTCTACTTCTTCGCCAGCCAGGCATTGATCAGGTACTGGTCGAGCCCGACGGGTGTGATGTCGTGCAGGCGCGGCGAGTGGGCCCAGATATCGACGTCGTTGGACACCGGCACGTCGTACGCCTGCTGGATGAGGATGCGGGACGCGCGGTCGACCAGTTCTTGACGCTTGTCCTTGTCGATGGTCTGGTTCTGCTCCTGGAGCAGCTTGTCGAGTTCCTTGCCTGTCTTGTCCTTGTCCGCGATGAAACTCCGGTCGGAGCCGTCCGTCGTGCCGTAATTGGCTCGCAGCACATCGGGGTCGGGGGAAGAGGCGTACCAGAAGGCGACGTCGTACTCACCGCTGAGCAGCTTCTCGTTCGCCTCGGCGTCCAGCGGCGGATCGAGGACGAGCTCGATGCCGAGCTTCTTCCACTGCTCCTGGAGGACCTGAAAGCTCGCGTCGTCCCGCGGGGCGCGCAGCGACAGCCGCTCGCCGTCCGCGTTGCGGCGGATGCCGTCGGATCCGATCTCAGTCCAGCCGGCCTGCTCCAGCAGCGACTTCGCCTTCTGCGCGTCGTATTTGAGGAACTTGCTCTGGTCGGAGTAGTAGGGGTTGGCCTTGCTCAGCGGGCCGGTCGCGGGCTGGTCCACGCCACCCGAGGCGATCTTGACGAGCTGCTCCCGGTCCACGCCTATCTGGAGCGCCTGGCGGACCCGCACGTCCTTCAGGAACTTGGAGGAGGTGTTCAGCGGCAGTTCGAGTCCGGTCGCGGGGTTGAGTGTCTTGGAGATCGTCAGCCCGGCGCTCTTCAGCTGCGAGACGTACTTGGCGTTCACCCAGTAGATGAACTGGAGTTCGTCGTCACCGATGACCGCGCCGTTGCGAACCGAGTCCTCGGGGATGATCTTGTAGACGACCTCGTCGAGATAGGCCGACCCGCTGTGCTCGAAGTATTTCGGCGCCCAGTTGTAGTCCTTGCGCTTCTTCAGCACGATGCGCTGGTTCGGGACGTACTCCTCCAGGTAAAAGGGGCCGGAGCCGTCCAGCCACTTCTGCCGCTTCTCGACCGGGAGTTCGGCCGTCTTCTGCGAGACGATGCCGACGTACGCACGCGACAGGGACGTCAGGAAGGCGGCGTTGGGCTCGGCGAACTCGACGGTGACCCGGTGCTCCGAGGGTGTCGTGATCTTGTTGATGCCCTGCACGATGGTCTTGGCGCTGGAATGGATGCCGGGCCGGTTCAGGCTCTCCAGGTTGGCCTTGACCACCTTGGCGGTGAGTTTGGTGCCGTCATGGAAGGTCACGTCGTCACGCAGGTCGAACGAATACGTTCGTGCGTCCTTGCTGACGGTCCAGCTCCTGGCGAGCCACGGCTCGACTTTCTTGGTCTGGGGGTTGTAGAACACGAGTGAGTCGGCCAGTGAGCGGGCCACCGTGCGCCAGACCTGGTTGACGACGGCGGCGTCGACGCCGCCGGGGTCGGCGCTGAGGCCGATGTTGAGCGTGCCTCCGTAGCGGTCCTTCTTGGCCACGCTGGCGGCTGCCTCACTCTGCCCACCGTTCCCCGAGCAGGCTGCGGTTGCGAAGAGCGCCGACATGGCGCCCACGGCGGCGAGCCGGCGCCACGGACGTGAACTGAACACGGCTTGTTGTTCCTCTCGATCGGCTCAGAGGCGAGCGGTAGCGGCTGCGTGGTCGTCAACGACGGCTCAGCGCTACGTAGTTGCACTTGCTTCAGGCGAAGGTGTGGCAGTGATACATAAGACTTCTCGTATCAAGGCTTGTGTCTCACATCCCGTGGGGTGTGGCTGACTTCGCATCAACACTCCTCAACCTGTGCATCTTTGCAGTTCAGGCCACCATGAGGCGCCGCTCGAGCCGGGGGAGTGGGGATGCCGCGTGATAACAGCTGGATACGGCTATCTCGTAGCCGATATGTTGACATGGGTGCGCGGGAAGTATCGTGACGACGGTGTTGCAGTCTCCTGAACGGGGAAACCGGAGTGGTGAAGTTCCCCCTGATAGGTTCAACTTCCTTGTTTCGCATCGGAATTCGCTGCTCGTGTACTCGATTCCGCGATCGGTGTGCATGAGGCAGCCGGACTGAAGATCGCCGCGGTCGGCGGCCATGCGCAAGGGCGTCGGTGACCAGTTCGGCGCGGTGGTGGCCGGCCATCGAGTATCCGATCACCTCGCGGGTCGCCAGGTCGATGACGGTCGCCAGGTAACCACCAGCCCTCGGACGTTCGGCGACGGCCGGCCGCGCGGCGAGCCACGAGTAGTAGCTGGAGCGGTTGATGCCCAGCACGCGGCACAACCGCGCGACACTGTAGCCATCGGGGTTCGCCTCGGTGGCCTTCTCCGCATCGACACCGGGACGGGCGGGCGCACTCCATTGAGGGTTTCCGCGCGGGCAACGAGGTGGGGTGCAAGGTCGGAGTACGGCCACGGGCTACGGCTTGCAACATCTCCGCCAGGGCTGCGAGTTCTCCGATTCGGCCGACGGGGGTGTCGAGGACCGCCGTGAACTCCGTGCGCACGCGGGCGGCCACGTCGGGAACGAGGAGGCTATTGGTGTGGCGGAGCCCCGCGTCATAGCCGAAGGGCACAAGCCCCCACCGCTGCCAGTCCAGCAGACACAGGGGTGCTCCGGTGAGGTTGCCCCAGTGCAGGTCGCCTCCGTACTCGTCGGAGCGTCAACATGATCACCGCGAATAACCCACAGTGGCGGCTCCGGTTCACGTCACCTCGACGAACCGCTGAGCCGCGTCGGCCCAGACCGGATGCGCTACGCATCTTGCAAACGTGGCTTTCCAGACAAAAAACGTGATCACTCATCAAGTTCCTTTACGAGGCGAATCGTTCCGTTGTGGGAGCGTCTCCATGCAGCGTTCCCCAGCGGAGAGGGGCCGGTTCTCCGCATCAGCCAGCGCATTCCTGCCGGCCACCAGGCGGCGCGCCCCCTCACCAGGCGGTGCGCCCCCCCTGTGCCGGGCTTCGTATGAAGGAGAATCTGTGATCTCGAAAAGCAAGAAGGCCGTATGTTCCATGGCCGCGGCGCTCGCCGCAGCAGCCGCGTTCACCGTCAGCGTGCCGAGCGGCACTGCCTTCGCCATCGACCACGTCCAATGCGTCGGCGGCGAGAACTTCCTGAAGATCTGGTCGCACCTCGACGGCCGGCAGAGCGTCGACTGCTACGCGAACGCGGGAAAGACCGACTTCGGCGGGTGGTGGGTCGACCGGATCTCCACGGGCAACAACGACCTGATCTACTACGACGCCAACGGTGACTCGGTGAAGATCGAACGCTGGCACGACATCACCTTCCCGAACCGCCCGCCGAGGGTCGTCGCTATCCAGATCCTGTGACAGCCTGACATCCGGCTGCCGGAAAGCGGGTTGGTCACGCTCTTGCGGGCGTGACCAGCATCGCCAACGTCCTGTCACGCGCTGAGCGGGAAGGGCCGCGTGCCAGGCGGTGATTCCCGATTGGCTGGACTGGCGCAGCTGCCACCGACCCCGACACCGGAATGGGTGGGCCCCACCCCAGCCAGCCGCGTCGCCGGCCTGCCCGGACAGCGCGCCTGGTCAGACCCTGGTCGAGTTCTTCGTGTGGGGGGGGGGGGGGGGGCGCCCGGCCGCCCCGCCCCCCCGCACCGCGCCACGTACGTGGACTCCTTCTACAGCAGCCCGAGTTCCACGGCCCGCGCCCCGGCCTGGAAGCGGGACCTGGCGCCGAGTTCGCGCATGATCTCGGCGACATGGCGCCGGTAGGTCCGCAGGGAGACGCTGAGTTCACGGGCTGCCACGTCGTCGGTGCGGCCGACCAGCAACCGCTCCAGGATCCGACGGGTCTGCTCGCTGCGCAGCCGCGGGCTGAGCGCGAGGTGGTCGTCAAGTCTGCGGCAACGAGACCAGGTACCCGCGAAAAGCAGCTCCAGGGCACGCGCCGCCGCGGCGTCGGCCACGACGGTCGCCTGACCGCCGCTGCCCGGTGCACCACAGACCATGGCCTGGGAGCCGTCCACCACGACCGCGTTGCGCAACCCGTCCTCCGAACAGCGCACTTCGAAGCGGGAGTCGGCGAAGTCGCCCAGGCCGGCGAGGAAGGCGCGGTCGGCGATCGGCGCGCTGAGCAGCACCCGCACCATCGGGCCGGGCTTCCGCGCGGCCAGCAGTTCCCTCACGGTGTCGCTGAACACATCGGCACTGGACAGCGAGACGCACACCGAGTGGCGGGCCTGGCCGAGGAGTTGAGCGAGGGCGTCACGGAGTGAGGAGACACTGGTGTGGATGCCGTCGGTCCCACCCATGGGGTGGGACCGACAGAGAGAGACAGTCGACTGTATGAGCGCTCGGGCCATCAGCAGGGCCTCTTCGACCTCCGCGGCCCCCGTCGCGACGGACGGGGCCCGCAGGTCTGACGAAGCAACAGCAACATTGATCACTAGTTCCCCCGGTTACGTACTAGCAAATCACACGTATTCGGCAACTTCGAACGAATCCGACATCGACGGCGCAACTCCCCAGGACCTTGCCCCAGGGAATGCGGTCATCGGATTGGTCGACGCGCGACTTAGTCAGCGCAAGCCACCAAAAGCGGGGGCAACATTATCCCGCCAATTCAGCATGGTCAAACAATGGTTGACGAATGCCCGAGCCGGAGGCAGCAACGATCTGCACCTCTCCCGAGATATCATTACCAGACCAAGGGGAAGTTGTTTCAATTCCCTGACAGCAAGATGCAGGCACCCGCCGGGCGCGCCCCCGCCCCCCATCACTCTGAGGTGCAAGAACATCGCTCCACGTGGTGACCATGTCCGGTTCCTGCCAGTCACCCCGCCCGCGGCCGACTGCGAATTCGTGAACATCCCTCATGTTCCTGAATTCCCCACGCCCGGCCACCGGAAGGCAATCGACGCCACATTCACGCGGCCGAAATCCGGGGGATGTAACCGTCTCGCCACAGCCAGCAATCGCACACGGCGCTCGGATGGTGAATCAAGTTGAAAGCAGAATCATATCCCGCCGTTCCCAAAACCTTCACGAATTCGAGGGGGGAGAGACCCTGGGTCATATCCCTGGTGGTGATGTAGGTGACCGTCCTCGCCGCCGGGCAGGAGGACGGGATTGCCCTCGCGCATCCCGACCAGTAAAGCGGTGGCGAGGCGGTCGACGACGATGTCATCGGACGACGGTGTCGTCAGGGCATTGCTGTCGCGATCAACTCCGCGTGCCCCTCGGGGGTCTGCGCGAACACGGTGTGCACGAAGCCCGGCCCACAAACGGATCGACTTGGCGCGGTTCGCGGCGGCGGGGCGGCGACGGCGGGGCGGCGTGGCAGCGGGGCGGCGACGATGTGGTGGCGGTGTAGCGACAGCGCTCCACCAGGACTGCCTGATGCACCACAACGCCCCCCGGCTCGGTCTCAGCACCGAACCGGGGGGCGTCCAGGTAGGCCGCGTGGGACTCGAACCCACAACCCACAGATTAAAAGTCTGCTGCTCTGCCAATTGAGCTAGCGGCCCGCGCGCCCAGCATAGCCGCATGGCCGGGCTGCCTTCACAGCACTATCCGCGATACCACGAGCCGAGCCCCGGACAGCCGCTGCCCGAATCTGCCGATCGGGTCAAAGGGGCCCTCCCCGGGGACGCCTCAGAGGGCGCGGCAGCGGACCTGGTCGGCGACGCCGGAAGGGCCCGTACGACCGGAGTCGTACGGGCCCTTCCGTGGCTCACTCGGCGTCAGCCGTTGCGCTTCCAGCGCGGCTTGTCCTCACGGCGCCCGAAGGAGCCGGAGCCGCGGTGGTCGTCGCGGCGGCCATACGGGCGGTCGTGGCTGCCGGCCCGGAAGCCCGGCCGGTCGCCCTGGCGGTCCCGGTTGAACGGACGGTCGCTGCCGCGGTGCCCGCCCCGGTCGTCCCGGCGGAAGCCGCCCCGGTCGTCCCGCCGCTCGAAGGAACGCCCACCCCGGTCACGGTCACGGTCGAAGGAACGGTCACGGTCACGGTCGAACGGACGACGGTCATCCCGTCGGTCATCCCGTCGGTCATCGCGTCGGTCATCGCGTCGGAAACCGCCACGCTCCTCACGCCGCTCGAAGGAACGACCGCCGCGGTCGTCCCGACGGAAACCGCCCCGGTCGTCCCGCCGCTCGAAGGAACGCCCACCCCGGTCACGGTCACGGTCGAACGGACGACGGTCATCGCGTCGGTCATCGCGACGGAAACCGCCACGCTCCTCACGCCGCTCGAAGCCACGGTCCCGATCCCGGTCACGGTCGCGATCCCGGTCACGGTCCCGGCTGAAACCGCCGCGCTCACCGCGCTCGGCTCGCTCCGGCCGCTCGGCCTCCGGCGCCGTCGGCTGCTCCGGCACGGACACCCCGGCCACCGCCTCGGCCGCCGACGCCTGGGCCTCGGCCACCGCGGCCTCCGGGTCCTCGCCGCGCTCGCGGGCAACCCTCGCGACCAGCCGGTCGGCCTCCTCGCGCAGCTCGGCCGCGCGCCGCTGGGCGCGCTCCAACTGCTTGGTGAGCTGGGCGACCTCGCGCTCGGCCTGCTGAGCGGCGTTGCCCGCGGACTCGGCCTGGACCTCGGTCATGGAGCGGGCGCCGGTGATCTCGGCGACCTCCGGGTCGAAGGCACCGGCGCCCTGGATGATGTGGCGCGCGGCGTCCACGCCCGCGTCCTCCATCAGGCGGAAGATCTGGCGCCGCTGGTGCGGCAGCGAGAGGGAGACGACCGTACCGGTGCGGCCCGCGCGGGCGGTACGGCCGGCCCGGTGCAGATAGTCCTTGTGGTCGCCCGCCGGGTCGACGTTCAGCACCAGGTCGATGCCGTCCACGTGGATACCGCGGGCGGCGACGTCCGTGGCGACCAGGACGTTGACGTACCCGTCCTTGAAGTCGGCCAGCGTCCGGGTGCGGGCGCCCTGGGTCATGCCGCCGTGCAGCGCGTCGGCCTTCACGCCCGCGTCGCGCAGCTGTTCGGCGACGCGGTCGGCGCCCAGCTGGGTGCGGACGAAGATGATGGTGCGGCCCTTGCGGGAGGCGATGGCCGCGGTGACCGGCGCCTTGTCCTTGGGCTTCACGATCAGGATGTGGTGGGACATCGTCGTGACCGCGCCCTGGGCCGCGTCCACCTCGTGCGCGACGGGCGCGGAGAGGTAGCGGTCTACGAGGGTCTGGATCTCGTTCTCCATGGTCGCGGAGAACAACATCCGCTGGCCGCCCGCCGGGACCTGGTCGAGCAGTTCGGTGACCTCGGGCAGGAAGCCCAGGTCGGACATCTGGTCCGCCTCGTCGAGGACGGTGATCCGCACATCGTCCAGGGAGCAGGCGCCGCGGTTGATGATGTCGCGCAGCCGGCCCGGGGTGGCGACGAGGATGTCGACGCCCTTCTCCAGGGCGTAGATCTGGTTGCCCATGGACGTACCGCCGCAGACGACCTTCATCTTCAGGCCGACGACGTCGCCGTACGGCTGGAGCGCGTCGGCGACCTGCATGGCCAGCTCACGGGTCGGGGTGAGAATGACGGCCCGCGGGCGCTTCTTCGCGGTGTGGCCGCCCGCCAGCGCGGCCAGGGTGGGCAGGCCGAAGGAGAGGGTCTTGCCGGAGCCGGTGCGGCCACGGCCGAGGATGTCCTTGCCGGCCAGGGCGTCCGGGATGGTCGCGGCCTGGATCGGGAACGGGACGGTCACGCCGTTCTGCGCCAGCTTGCGCACGACGCCCTCGGGCAGACCGAGGTCGGCGAAGGTGATCTCGGGGGTGTCAGCGGTCTCGTCGACCTCGGTCACCCCATCGGTCCGGGCGTCCTCGATGCTCTTCAAGGACTCGGTGTGCTCGGAGCTGCCCTCCGTGTGCTCGGAGCTGCCCTCCGTGTGCTCGGAGTCCTCGGTGTGTTCGGTGTGCTCGGACACGACGACGTGATCGGTGCTGTACACGGACATGCGAATGCGAAACCTTCCGGAGTCTCGTCGGCACGCGCCCGTCAACTCCGTGATGCGCAATACGACCGCCTCATGCGGTCAGCCACGGCAAAGGAGAGAACGCGCCACACGGCGCGCTCTGCGATGGCGCCGGGCAAATGGGATCAAACGATCTACCACCATACGCACCCACCACCCCCCAAGGCAAACCGAGCCCCGACCCCCGACCAACCGACACCCCCACCAGACCGACACCCCCACCCAACCGGAGCTGCGGTTCGACAGCGCCCCAAAGGGGCGCGGGGCTGTATCGATATGCGGCTCCGCCGCGATGGGGGTCCCCCCTGTTCGAGCGAAGCCGAGAACTTGGGGGAGCGACCGGCCACGACGGCGCCGCAGCCGCCCCACGACACATCGCGGCACATCACTCACACCCCACCCAGCGGAGCGCTCACGCCCGCCGCCGGGGCCGGCTCGCGCTGCACCAGCTGCGGGCCCGGCTCCTCGTGCGCCGACGAGGACGGCTCCGCGGTCGCCGGCGGGGGCGGCGAGACGGGCGGCTCCGGAGGCGGCGGCGTCGACGTCGGCTCGTCCGTGTGCGGGGCGGACGGCTGCCCCCCGGTCGGCGCCGGATCACCCGGCCCCTCGCTCCGCCGGGGCCCGGCCGGCGTCGCGGACGCGCTGCCCCCTCCCGACGGCGTGGCCGACGCGGACGCCGACTCCCCGGGCTTCCCCTTCCCGCCGCGCCCACGCTTGCCGTCACCGCCCTCCGCGCCCGCGTTCCCGGCACCGGCGCCCCCGGACACCGCCGAGCCGCCGCCCGGCGCCTTGCCGCCCTGCTGCCCGGCGGACCGCGACGGCCCGACCCGGCCGGCGTCCTCGCCGACGTGCACACAACCGGCGGCAGCGGCGGCGACGGCCAGCACCGTGGCGGCGATACGGACGGGTACGTACAAGGGGCGCACGGGAGCCACCTCCGAGGGCGGGCGGGTGAAGCAGTCAACCTGCCCAACTCCCGCCGCCCACAAGAGGACACGCGTCCGCCGCTCAGCCGTAGCCGAGCGCGTGCAGACGGGCGTCGCCGATCCCGAAATGATGGGCGATTTCATGCACCACGGTCACCTCGGTCTCCGCGACCACCTCCTCCCGCGTCTCGCACATCCGCAGCGTCGGCCCCCGGTAGATCGTGATCCGGTCCGGCAGCACGCCCGCGTACCACTCGCCGCGGTCCGTCAGCGGAGTCCCCTCGTACAGCCCGAGCAGCTCGGGGTCGTCGGCGGGCGGCTCGTCCTCGACGAACACCGCGACGTTGTCCATCAGCCGCGTCAGCTCGGGCGGGATCCGGTCGAGCGCCTCGGCGACCAGTTCCTCGAAGTCCTCGCGCGTCATCTCCAGCACAGGGCCATTGTCCGGTACGGGACGGCCGCAGGAGAGCCGTGGACCGCCGCATATCCGCTTCCACGCCTGGGCATACGGGACCAATGGCCCGCGTCCGCGTCTCCATGCCGAAACGCATCGTCTCCCTGACGAAGCACGTCGTCGCCGCAACGAAGCACGTCGCCGCCATGCCGAGGCGCGCCGCCGCCGTACCGAAGCGCGCCACTCCCGCACCGAAGCACGTCGCCCCCGCACCGAAACGCATCGCGTCCATACCGAAGCGCGGCCGAAAGAGGTCCCGCGACCTGCCCGCCCTCGAACTCGCCGCCCGGCCGCGCCCCTGGGCCCGCGCCCTCGGCCTGACGGCGGTGGTCCTGGCGGGCGCCTGGCTGGGGCTGCTGATCGTCGGCAACGTACGCGCCCCCATCGGGCCCATGAACACGACGATGACCCTGCGCCCCTCGCTCACCGGCGGCACGAAGATCAACGTCTCCCCGCTGGGCGCGCTGACCCTCGACAGCCATGTCGCGCCCGTCCGCCTGGACGTGAACGTCGACCAACTGGACCCGCTGCGCTCCCAGTCCCTGGTCGACCACCCCGAGCGACTGTCCGGCCTCCAGGACGAGGTCACCCGGGACGTCGAGCACGGCACACTCGACCTGGCCGTACGCTCCTGCGTCGCCGTCCTCGCCGGCGCCACCGCGCTCGGCCTCGCGGTCTACCGCCGCCCCCGCCGCGCCCTCACCGCCGGCGGCCTGGCGCTCGCTCTCCTCGCCGCCTCGGGCGTCACGGCGTACGCCACCTGGAACCCCAGGTCCGTCCTGGAGCCCAAGTTCTCGGGGCTGCTCTCCTCCGCGCCCTCCGTGGTCGGCAACGCCCGCAGCATCGTCACCGAATTCGACGTCTACCAGAAGGAATTGGCCCGTCTGGTGACAAACGTGACCAAGCTGTACGACGTCACCTCCACGCTCCCGGCCTACCAGCCGGACCCCACCACCATCCGGGCCCTGCACGTCTCCGACATCCACCTCAACCCGGCGAGCTGGAAGATCATCGCCTCACTGGTGGAGCAGTACAAGGTGAACGTGATCGTCGACTCCGGCGACACCATGGACCACGGCACGGCGGCGGAGAACGGCTTCCTGGACCCGATCGCCACCCTGGGCGTGCCCTATGTCTGGGTCCGCGGCAACCATGACTCACGCGTGACCCAGCGCTACCTGGAGCGCATGAAGAACGTGCACGTCCTGGACGACGGCCGGGCCCGGACGGTGGCCGGCCTGCGTTTCGCCGGCATCGGCGACCCGCAGTTCACGCCCGACCGCTCGGCTCCGCCCGGCGGCGACCGGGCGGAGCAGCTGGCCGGGGACCGGCTGGCCTCGGCGCTGCGCGACCAGCGGGCGGCCGGAACACCGGTGGACGTGGCCATCGCCCACGAGCCGTCGGCGGCCCGGGAGACGGACGGCGAGGTGCCCATCGTCCTCGCCGGCCATCTGCACCACGAGCAGACGGAGGTCATGAAGTACGGCACCCGGCTGCGCGTCGAGGGGTCGACCGGCGGCAGCGGTCTGCGTGCCGTGGAGGGCAGCCACCCGGACCCGATCGAGACCTCGATCCTCTACTTCGACCGGGACAGCCGACGCCTCCAGGCATGGGACGAGATCGAGCTGGGCGGGCTGGGACTGACAACCGCCGAGGTCAGCCGCCATCTGCCGGAGGGGGACAGCCCTGAGTGGCCTCCGCTAACCAATTTGGCCCAGCTCCGAACGACGTAGTAGAGTCACGTCGTGCCCAAGGGCAACCGGTCAGGGCTTGACCGTCCCGATCTCCGCGAGGAGTGAGGGAGAAGCAGAACCTTTCGGGGGAAAGCGGAGTCACATGCTTCAACCGTCCCCTGGTGGACGCCCGGACGAAGCAGAGCAGCACCTGGTAGTACGCCCTCATCGTCTAGCGGCCCAGGACGCCGCCCTTTCAAGGCGGTAGCACGGGTTCGAATCCCGTTGGGGGCACGCAACGCCGTGTGCGACACTGTCGCACACAACGCAAGGTCCTGTGGAGCAGTTTGGAGTGCTCGCCACCCTGTCAAGGTGGAGGCCGCGGGTTCAAATCCCGTCAGGACCGCAAAGATCTTGCAATAGGTCTTGATGGCTGGGTAGCTCAGTTGGTACGAGCGATCGCCTGAAAAGCGATAGGTCGCCGGTTCGATCCCGGCCCCAGCCACAGCGAAGGCCCCGATCTCCGGATCGGGGCCTTGTTCTGTCCCCGGCGCTGCGTCCTATGCCCGGCGCTGCGTCCTATGCCCGGTGCTTCACGATGAGTGCATCCAGGGCCAGGGCGGATCAAGGTGCTGATCCGGCGATCGGTCACCGATCGCCGGATCGAGTGATCGCGGGGCCGGTGGGCGTTCCTGCCCGTTCCAAATCCGTTAGCCACGGATTTCTCCGGGATGAGATCCTGGGTCGCGTATGTCTACGCATCCTGCCCTCGGGGCACAAACCCTCGGCGTCCTCGCCCCCCGCCTGACCGAGTTGTCGCTGCGTGATGCGCATCGGCTCGGGCGCAGGCTCGAAGGTGCGCGCAAGATCCGTAAGCCGGAGGCCCGTGCCGCCGTTCTCGCCGAGATCGAGGCCGAGGTCATCGAGGCCGAGGAGCGGATGGCCGGGCGGCGCTCGCGCGTGCCCGCGGTCGACTACCCCGAGCAGCTGCCCGTCAGCCAGAAGAAGGACGAGATCGCGGCGGCCATCCGCGATCACCAGGTCGTCATCGTCGCCGGTGAGACCGGTTCCGGCAAGACGACGCAGATCCCGAAGATCTGCCTGGAGCTGGGCCGCGGCGTCCGCGGGATGATCGGGCACACCCAGCCCCGCCGGATCGCCGCCCGTACGGTCGCCGAGCGGGTGGCCGAGGAGCTGAAGACGCCGCTCGGCGAGTCGGTCGGCTGGAAGGTGCGCTTCACCGACCAGGTCGACCCGGACGGCACCTTCATCAAGCTGATGACGGACGGCATCCTGCTCGCCGAGATCCAGACCGACCGCGAGCTGCGCGGCTACGACACGATCATCATCGACGAGGCCCACGAGCGGTCCCTGAACATCGACTTCCTGCTCGGCTACCTGGCCCGGCTGCTGCCGAGGCGGCCGGATCTGAAGGTCGTCATCACCTCGGCGACCATCGATCCGGAGCGGTTCTCCCGGCATTTCGGCGATGCCCCGATCATCGAGGTCAGCGGGCGGACGTATCCGGTGGAGGTGCGTTACCGGCCGCTGCTGGAGGAGGACGGCGACGACGCCGACCGGGACCAGATCACCGCGATCACGGACGCGGTCGAGGAGCTGATGGCGGAGGGCCGCGGCGATGTCCTCGTCTTCCTGTCCGGTGAGCGGGAGATCCGGGACACGGCGGACGCGTTGGAGAAGAAGAGATACCGGTTCACGGAGGTCCTGCCGCTGTATGCCCGGCTCTCGCACGCCGAGCAGCACCGGGTCTTCCAGCCGCACACCGGTCGCCGGATCGTGCTGGCGACCAATGTCGCCGAGACCTCCCTCACCGTGCCGGGCATCAAGTACGTCATCGACCCCGGTTTCGCCCGGATCTCCCGCTACAGCCACCGCACGAAGGTGCAGCGGCTGCCCATCGAGCCGATCTCCCAGGCGAGCGCGAACCAGCGCAAGGGCCGCTGTGGCCGTACATCGGACGGCATCTGCATCCGGCTGTACTCCGAGGACGACTTCGACGCCCGGCCGGAGTTCACCGACGCCGAGATCCTGCGCACCAACCTCGCCTCTGTCATTCTGCAGATGACCGCGGCGGGCCTCGGCGACATCGAGAGGTTCCCGTTCATCGATCCGCCGGACCACCGCAACATCCGCGACGGCGTGCAGTTGCTCCAGGAGTTGGGGGCGCTGGACCCGGCGGAGAAGGATCCGCGCAAGCGGCTCACGCAGACCGGTCGCACGCTGGCCCAGCTGCCCGTGGACCCGCGGCTGGCCCGCATGGTCCTGGAGGCCGACCGCAACGGCTGTGTGCGCGAGGTCATGGTGATAGCGGCCGCGCTGTCCATCCAGGACCCGCGCGAGCGTCCGGCGGACAAGCAGACCCAGGCCGATCAACAGCACGCCCGGTTCAGGGACGAGACGAGCGACTTCCTCGCCTACCTGAATCTGTGGCGCTATGTCCGTGAGCAGCAGAAGGAGCGGGGTTCCTCGTCGTTCCGCCGGATGTGCAAGCAGGAGTTCCTGAACTTCCTGCGGATCCGGGAGTGGCAGGACATCTATACGCAACTGCGAACGGTCGCCAAGCAGATGGGCATCCATCTCAACGAGGAGGACGCGCCCGCCGACCGAGTGCATGTCTCGCTGCTCGCCGGCCTGCTGTCGCACATCGGGATGAAGGACGTGAAGGGCGCCGGCGCGGAGAGCGGCAGGGGCGGCGCGAAGAACGAGTATCTGGGCGCCCGGAACGCCAAGTTCGCGATCTTCCCGGGCTCGGCGCTGTTCAAGAAGGCGCCGCGGTTCGTGATGTCGGCGGAGCTGGTGGAGACGAGTCGGCTCTGGGCCCGGGTCAATGCCCGGATCGAACCGGAGTGGGTCGAGCCGCTCGCCGGCCATCTGGTGAAACGGACGTACAGCGAGCCGCACTGGGAGAAGGACCAGGCGGCGGTGATGGCGTACGAGAAGGTGACGCTGTACGGCGTCCCGATCGTCACCGACCGCAAGGTCAACTACGGCCGGATCGACGCGGAGGCGAGCCGCGAGCTGTTCATCCGGAACGCGCTCGTCGAGGGCGACTGGCGCACCCACCACAAGTTCTTCGCGGACAACCGCAGGCTGCTCAGCGAGGTCGAGGAACTGGAGCATCGGGCGCGGCGCCGGAACATCGTCGTGGACGACGACGCGCTGTTCGACTTCTACGACCAACGGGTGCCCGAACACGTGGTGTCCGGGGCGCACTTCGACTCCTGGTGGAAGGGGAAACGGCATGAGCAGCCGGACTTCCTCGACTTCGAGCGGGAGATGCTGATCCGCGAGTCGGCGGAGGCGGTCACCAAGGCGGACTATCCCGACTCCTGGCGCCAGGGGCCCCTCAAGTTCCGGGTGACGTACCAGTTCGAGCCGGGCGCGGACGCGGACGGCGTGACCGTGCATGTCCCGCTTCAGGTCCTCAACCAGGTCACGGCCGAGGGCTTCGACTGGCAGATCCCGGGGCTGCGCGAGGAGGTGGTCACGGAGCTGATCCGTTCGCTGCCGAAGCCGGTCCGGCGCAACTACGTGCCCGCGCCGAACTTCGCGAAGGCGTTCCTGGAGCGGGCCGTGCCCATGCAGGAGCCGCTGACGGTCACCATGGCGCGCGAGCTGAGGCGGATGGTGGGGGTGCCGTTCGAGGCGGACGACTTCGACTGGGCGAAGGTCCCCGACCATCTGAAGATCACGTTCCGGATCGTCGACGAGCGGCGTCGGGGGCTCGCCGAGGACAAGGACCTGGAGGCGCTGCGGCTGCGGCTGAAGCCGAAGGCCAGGCAGGCGCTGTCGCAGGCAGCGGCGGCGACGGCCGTGCGGATGGGCGGCGAGTCGCTGGAGCGGGCGGGGCTGACCGACTGGACGATCGGGGCGCTCACCCGGGTCTTCGAGACGCGCCGGGCCGGCCAGCCGGTGAAGGCGTACCCGGCGCTGGTGGACGACGGCGACACGGTCTCCGTACGGCTCTTCGACACGGAGGCGGAGCAGGCCGAGGCGATGTGGCGGGGCACCCGCCGGCTGATCCTGCGCAATATCCCGGTCAGCCCGGCGAAGTTCGCCGCGGAGCAGCTGACGAACGCCAAGAAGCTCGCCCTGTCCGCGAATCCGCACGGCTCCGTGCAGGCGTTGTTCGATGACTGTGCGATGGCGGCGGCGGACCGGCTGATCGCCGACCTCGGTGGTCCGGTGTGGGACGAGGAGTCGTATCGGAAGCTGTACGACAAGGTGCGCGCGGAGATCGTCGACACGACGGTGCGGACGGTGGGTCAGGTGCAGCAGGTGCTGGCCGCCTGGCAGTCCTGTGAGCGCCGGTTGAAGGCGGTGCGCAGCCCGACGCTGCTGCCGAACCTGGCGGACGTCAGGGCACAGTTGGACGCCTTGGTGAAGCCGGGCTTCGTGACGTGGGCGGGGGTACGGCGGCTGCCCGATCTGATGCGTTACCTGGTGGCGGCGGACCGGCGGCTCCAGCAGATGGCGACGGGCGTCCAGCGGGACTCCACGCGCATGGCGAAGGTGCACGAGATGCAGGACGAGTACGCGTGGCTGCTGGAGCAGTTCCCGCAGGGCCGTCCGGTGCCGGCCGCGGCCCTGGACATCCGGTGGATGATCGAGGAGCTGCGGGTGAGCTATTTCGCGCATGCGCTCGGCACGGCCTACCCGGTGTCGGACAAGCGGATCGTGAAGGCGATCGACGCCGTCGTCCCGTGATCGCATCGGTACGCTGGGTGAGTTCGACCAGGAGGCGCACCCTCCTGTACAGTTTCTTCTCGCAGCGCAACGCACAAATGGCGCCGCGAATCAAGGTCCTGTGGAGCAGTTTGGAGTGCTCGCCACCCTGTCAAGGTGGAGGCCGCGGGTTCAAATCCCGTCAGGACCGCAGTGTGCAAGGGCCCGCCCCGGCAAGGGGGCGGGCCCTTGTTGTGTTTCCGTGCGCGAGGGGATGGGCCGGGGTGGCTTGACGGCGTCACATTCCACAGGTACCCAAGGAGCAGGGCCCGTTCCCCTGTGCGGGCCTGTGGAGGTGGCATATGGCGGCAGTGGCCAGGCACGAGACGCGGGCGCTGCTCAGGGCGCATCTGTCGGCCGCTTCGTCCTACCGGCATGTGACCCGCCATTGCGCGGTCTGCCACCGGCTACTGCGCCTGGCGATGGATTCCGCCCCGCGGGCGGCCGAGGCCCCTGAGGACATGACCGAGGACGAAAGCCCCTTCCTCCCGTGACGCGCCGCCTCAACACCCTTGCCACAGTGGGTCGCTGGGCCCCGGGCCGGTTCCGAGGCAGGCCGATGGCGGCCGCCTCTAGCGCATACGGACCGGAGGGAACAAGCACTTGGACATGTGACGGGTGTCACCGCGCGAGTTTCTGAAACGGTGGCGTTTACGTCCGTCCTACAACTGGTCAATTTAATATGTGCAATTGCACCCCTCTCTGGGGCCATCCACAGCGGATCCGACACCTCTCCCCAGACTTCGACAAGCCCGCTCACAGACCCCTCGTCGCCCCGGCCGGCGGTGGACAAAAAAGATCGCGCTGGACCCGGCGGAGTCCAGCGCGATCTACGACGCACCCTGTGTCGCTGCCTAGAACGTTCTGATCGGCTTGGGCGTGGGCCCTGTTGGGGCAGGTCCCGCGTCGCTTGGAGCTAGGGTTCGGGCGCCTCGACGGGTTGGGGGAACCAGCCGTATTGCCCGGTATTGAGTTGTTCAGGCCTCGCTGCGCTGCTGCGGGATGCCCGCGAGCAGAGCGCGGACCTCGGCCTCGCGGTAGCGGCGGTGCCCGCCGAGCGTACGGATCGACGTGAGCTTTCCGGCTTTCGCCCACCGCGTGACCGTCTTCGGGTCAACGCGGAACATCGTGGCGACCTCAGCCGGGGTCAGCAGCGGCTCGGCATCAGGGGTGCGAGCGGTCATGAGCGGCCTCCTCGGGAGAACCGAACCATCTCGGTTCTTTCCTCTAAATTCTGCACCTTGACCCGCGTTGCCCGAAATGGCGGACGCGAGTCGAGTCGGTTATAGGACGAACGGCTTGTCCTCGGCACTACAACTACACCATCCGTCCAGCCACGTCGGCCAAACCGATGGAATTGCCCTCCCAGGTGTTCATCACCGACGGAAGCCGATGGACCGTGCCATAGCGGACAGTCACGCCACTGTGACGATCAGTCACAGTGGTATCCAGGAGCCACCAGACCCCCCTAAAGCGTGCAATGCTGAGCCCTTCCCGGACTCCTTGTCCTATTTTGGCATGAGGAGGGGCAAGAGATGCAAGGGCCGGGTAAAGTGCGCTCCATCACCCTTGACGCATAAGCCCGGATCGGGGCCAACGTCCCGTCACGTCGGGGAAGTCCTGTCGACCGTACGTCGCCCCCGCCGCCGCGGCCGTGACCTACGTCACTTCTGACGACATGTCAGTTTGCCGAGCGAAGGTCCCGGACCGTCCGCCAGCGCTCCACGAGCCGGCCGTACGCCTCCCCCGCGGCGGCTCCGTCGCCGCGGCGCAGCGCGTCGATGCCCTCGGCCACATCGGCCGCCGAGTGGTCCCCCGCCAGCTCGCCCGCCGGCACCGCGTGCACCAGACCGCCGTAGTCCAGCTCCACCAGCGAGCGCGGATGGAACTCCTCCAGCCAGCGCCCGACATCCAGCACGCCGTCGATCAGAGGGCCCTCCTCGACCGCGTCCTTGAGCGTGCGCAGCGCCCGTGCCACCCGGCGCCGGGCCTGCACCATCGGCGTGCGGTACCGCAGCAGCGGCGCCTTCTCGTCGGCCCCCTCGGCGTACTCCCGCTCCTCGTCGGAGACCAGCACGAACCAGCTCAGCGGGACCTGCCAGGTGGCCGTGCGGATCCAGGGGCAGGCGTCGGGGTTGCGGGCGAGCCAGCGCTCGTAGTCCTGGGCGGCCTGGCGGCGCACGACCGGGGGCAGCACCGCGTCCAGGACCGGCGGCGGCAGCTCCTCGGCCAGCTCGCCCAGGGCCTGCCAGCCGCGCAGCCGGGTGCGCCAGGGGCAGACGCAGACCACCCCGTCGACGTCCAGCACGAAGGCATCGGCACTCTCGTGCACCGGCACCGGCACCGGCGGGGTGGGCAGCAGATCGGCCAGGGAGCGGCGGAGCTCGTCCTGACAGGAGGGGCGGCCGGGGCGGCGGGCGTAGCGCGCCCAGTGGCCGCGCTCCGGCTCCGAGAAGGCGGCCAGCGGTTCGTACACACGCAGATACGTCGCGTAGGGGACGATCACCGAGGACACCTTGGGCACGCCTGCTCCCTCCCCATCGGCCCCGGCTCGAAACCCGCGCGGGACCCGCACCCGGACCCGTCCGAGCGGCGCCCGGACGTAGCGAAACCCCTGGAAATCCTGCCATGGCCACGGGCGGGCGGACGACGCGCCAAGGTGATCCTGAACACCGTGCGGTCGGCGGGCGACCCAGGCTCTACGCTCGTGCCACGGCATCCCGCCACCCTCCCCCACCACCAAAAGTGTGGGGGTGCCCGCAGGGGCCCGTCTCCACTCGCCGCTACTTACCCGGGAGTCACCACAGTGACCGACGTGACCAACGGCGTCCTGCACACCCTGTTCCACTCGGACCAGGGGGGACATGAGCAAGTCGTGCTCTGCCAGGACCGCGCCAGCGGCCTCAAGGCCGTCATCGCCATCCACTCCACCGCCCTGGGCCCCGCGCTCGGCGGGACCCGCTTCTACCCGTACGCGACCGAGGAGGAGGCCGTCGCCGACGCCCTCAACCTCGCGCGGGGGATGTCGTACAAGAACGCCATGGCCGGCCTCGGCCACGGCGGTGGGAAGGCCGTGATCATCGGCGACCCGGAGCGGGACAAGACCGAGCGACTGCTGCTCGCCTACGGCCGGTTCGTGGCCTCGCTCGGCGGGCGGTACGTCACCGCGTGCGATGTCGGCACCTACGTCGCCGACATGGACGTCGTGGCGCGCGAGTGCCGCTGGACCACCGGCCGTTCCCCCGAGAACGGCGGCGCGGGCGACTCCTCCGTCCTCACCGCCTTCGGCGTCTACCAGGGCATGCGCGCCTCGGCCCAGCACCTGTGGGGCGACCCGTCGCTGCGCGGGCGCCGGGTCGGCATCGCCGGCGTCGGCAAGGTCGGCCACCACCTGGTGCGCCATCTGCGGGACGAGGGCGCCGAGGTCGTGATCACGGACGTACGCGAGGAGGCCGTGCGCCGCATCCTCGACCAGCACCCCGAGGGCGTGACCGCGGTCGCCGACACCGACGCGCTGATCCGGGCCGAGGGGCTCGACATCTACGCCCCGTGCGCGCTCGGCGGCGCCCTCAGCGACGACAGCGTGCCCGTGCTCACCGCCGCGGTGGTGTGCGGCGCCGCCAACAACCAGCTCGCCCACCGGGGCGTGGAGAAGGACCTCGCCGACCGCGGGATCCTGTACGCGCCGGACTACGTGGTGAACGCCGGCGGGGTCATCCAGGTCGCCGACGAGCTGCACGGGTTCGACTTCGACCGGTGCAAGGCGAAGGCGGCGAAGATCTTCGACACCACGCTGGCCATATTCGCACGTGCGAAGGAAGACGGGATTCCGCCGGCTGCCGCGGCCGACCGGATCGCCGAGCAGCGGATGGCGGAGGCCCGCTGAGCGCTCCGCTGGGAATGCCGGGATATGCCGTCGGTTGTCTGCAGCGCCATCGTGGCTAGTCGCGCAGTTCCCCGCGCCCCTTCGGGACACGGTCGAAGCGTTACGGACTTGGCCGGACCGGTACCCGTCGGCGGGAAGTTGGAGAGAACTCTCACTTCAACCGGCGGGTCGTGCCCGGATAAGTGGTTAAAATCGCCACTGACCAGCGAGGACGGGGCGCCTCGAAGGTCCCGCGCACACGCGCGTCCTGTGGGCGACGTACCGTATGGGCGCGGGCTCAGGTACCGTGGAAGCCCTACGGACCGGCCTCTCTACGGAGAGTCCGTTCCGGATCATGAACGCGTGTCAGACTCTGGGGCCGTCGAGCCCCGTCGTTGAGGGGGTCGAGCCATGGGGCGCGGCCGGGCCAAGGCCAAGCAGACGAAGGTCGCCCGCCAGCTGAAGTACAACAGCGGTGGGACGGATCTCTCACGCCTGGCCGAGGAGCTGGGCGCATCGACGTCGAACCAGTCGCCGAACGGCGACCGCTTCGAGGACGATGAGCAGGACGAGGACCTGTATTCACGGTACGCCGACCTCTATGAGGACGACGACGAGGAGGACGAGGACGGCCAGTCCTCGCAACATCGTCGCGGCGCGTGACACTTGCAGCGGCTCAGTCGCTCCTTCCCGGTCCGGGGCCCTTAGCACCGGACCGGGTTTCCTGCTGTCCGCACGGGCGTCCGGTCCCGGGTCGCCGGGCCGGGGGGTCTACGCGTAGTCGCCCACCAGTTCCGCGCCCGTGGTGCGCTCGCCCCGGTCGGTGATCTCGCCCGCCACCCATGCCTCGACCCCGCGGTCGGCCAGCGTCGCCAGGGCCACGTCCGTCGACTCCTCCGGCACGACCGCGATCATGCCGACGCCCATGTTGAGGGTCTTCTCCAGCTCCAGCCGCTCGACGGCGCCGACCCTGCCGACCAGGTCGAAGACCGGGCCCGGGGTCCAGGTGGAGCGGTCGACGATCGCGTGCAGTCCGTCCGGGATCACGCGGGCGAGGTTGGCGGCGAGCCCGCCGCCGGTCACATGGCTGAAGGCGTGCACCTCGGCGGTGCGGGTCAGGGCCAGGCAGTCCAGGGAGTAGATCTTGGTCGGCTCCAGCAGCTCCTCGCCGAGGGTGCGGCCGAACTCCTCGATCCGCGCGTCCAGGGTCAGCCCGGCCCGGTTCAGCAGCACATGACGGACCAGGGAGTACCCGTTCGAGTGAAGACCGGAGGACGCCATGGCGATCACGGTGTCACCCGTACGGATAAGATCCGCGCCGAGCAGCCGGTCGGCCTCCACAACGCCCGTGCCGGCGCCGGCGACGTCGAAGTCGTCCTCGCCCAGCAGGCCCGGGTGTTCGGCCGTCTCGCCGCCCACGAGGGCGCAGCCGGCCAGCACACAGCCCTCCGCGATGCCCTTCACGATGGCCGCCACCCGCTCGGGGTGCACCTTGCCGACGCAGATGTAGTCGGTCATGAACAGCGGCTCCGCGCCGCACACCACGATGTCGTCCATGACCATCGCGACCAGGTCATGGCCGATGGTGTCGTAGACGCCGAGTTGGCGGGCGATGTCGACCTTCGTGCCGACGCCGTCGGTGGCGGAGGCCAGCAGCGGGCGCTCGTAGCGCTTCAGCGCGGAGGCGTCGAAGAGGCCGGCGAAGCCGCCGAGGCCGCCGAGGACCTCGGGACGCCGGGTCTTCCTCACCCACTCCTTCATCAGCTCGACGGCGCGGTCGCCCGCTTCGATGTCGACGCCCGCGGCTGCGTAGCTGGCACCAGTGGTCTCAGGCATGACTGTGACTTTCGTGTCGTACGGCAGGTGTTACGGGCGACGGATCGCGTCGACTGCGGCCGGGGCGGCCGGGCCGGCCGCCAGCTCGGTCTCCAGGAGCTGTTTGCCGAGCAGCTCGGGGTCCGGGAGTTCCATCGGGTACTCGCCGTCGAAGCAGGCGCGGCACAGGTTCGGCTTGGCGAGGGTGGTCGCCTCGATCATGCCGTCGATGGAGATGTAGGCCAGGGAGTCGGCGCCCAGCGAGGTGCCGATCTCGTCGATGGTCATGCCGTTGGCGATCAGCTCCGCACGGGTGGCGAAGTCGATGCCGAAGAAGCAGGGCCACTTGACGGGGGGCGAGGAGATCCGGATGTGGACCTCGGCCGCACCCGCCTCGCGGAGCATGCGGACCAGGGCACGCTGGGTGTTGCCGCGCACGATGGAGTCGTCGACGACGACCAGGCGCCGGCCCTTGATGACTTCCTTCAGCGGGTTCAGCTTCAGGCGGATGCCGAGCTGACGGATGGTCTGCGAGGGCTGGATGAAGGTCCGGCCGACGTAGGCGTTCTTGACGAGGCCGGCGCCGAACGGGATCCCGCTGGCCTCCGCGTAGCCGATGGCGGCCGGAGTGCCGGACTCCGGGGTCGCTATCACCAGGTCGGCCTCGACGGGGGCCTCCTTGGCGAGGCGGCGGCCCATCTCGACGCGGGAGAGGTACACGTTCCGGCCGGCGATGTCGGTGTCCGGGCGGGCCAGATACACGTACTCGAAGACACAGCCCTTGGGCTTCGCTTCCGCGAATCGCGAGGTACGCAGACCGTTCTCGTCGACAGCCACGAACTCGCCGGGCTCTATCTCACGGACGAAGCTGGCGCCGGTGATGTCGAGGGCGGCGGTCTCCGAGGCGATGACCCAGCCGCGCTCCAGGCGGCCCAGCACCAGCGGGCGGATGCCCTGCGGGTCGCGGGCGGCGTACAGGGTGTGGTCGTCCATGAAGACGAGGGAGAAGGCGCCCTTGACCTTGGGGAGGACCGTGTGCGCGGCCTCCTCGATGGTCAGCGGCTTGCCGTCGTCGTCGACCTGGGCGGCGAGGAGGGCCGTGAGCAGGTCGGTGTCGTTGGTGGCCGCGACCCGGGCAGAGCGGCCGTTGGTGTCCTTCGGCAGGTCGGCGACCATCTCGGCGAGCTGTGCCGTGTTGACCAGGTTGCCGTTGTGGCCGAGCGCGATGGAGCCGTGCGCCGTGGCACGGAACGTCGGCTGGGCGTTCTCCCACACGGAGGCCCCGGTGGTCGAGTAGCGGGCGTGTCCGACCGCGATGTGACCCTGGAGCGAGCCGAGCGAGGTCTCGTCGAAGACCTGGGAAACCAGGCCCATGTCCTTGAAGACGAGGATCTGGGAGCCGTTGCTGACCGCGATTCCCGCGGATTCCTGACCCCGGTGCTGGAGGGCGTAGAGCCCGAAGTACGTGAGTTTTGCGACCTCTTCACCCGGAGCCCAGACTCCGAAGACGCCACACGCGTCCTGGGGGCCTTTCTCACCGGGGAGCAGATCGTGATTGAGTCGACCGTCACCACGTGGCACGGCACCGAGTGTAGGCGAGATCGACCACTGGTCCGAATTGGCTAATGCCCCGAAGATACGTGTTCGTGATCCGTCACCGTTCCGCGACCGCTGTCATGCTCTCGCCGTTTTCGCTGGTCAGCGTGACGGTGCGGTGTTCCAGACGGTAGCCGACCGGGCCGCCGAAGAGGCGCAGCAGAGTCTTTTCCGTATGCATGAGTGAGGCGTCGCACATCATTCGGGTGGTGGCGGGAGTGCCCAGAGTGATATGTGCGTCGCGGACCGTGGCCTTCGACGCGGTGAGGAGGCCGTCGGTTCACGTCACGACATCAGCGGCAGCAGCCCGCCGAGGTCCGCCCGCTCGCCGCTCGCGCTGACCTTGGCCTCCGCCACGGCGTCCGCCCAGGCCAGCCGCCCCGTGGCGAGCCGGATCCAGGTCAGCGGGTCGGTCTCGACGACGTTGGGAGGAGTGCCGCGGGTGTGCCGGGGTCCCTCGACGCACTGCACGACGGCGTACGGCGGAATACGCACCTCGGTGGAGCCGCCGGGCGCCTTCACCGCGAGGGCGTCGGCGAGGAGGCGGGTCGCCGCGGCGAGGGCCTGCCGGTCGTGGGGCACCTGAAGGCCGGCCACGGCGGCGTTCAGGTCGTCGGTGTGGACGACGAGTTCGACGGTCCGGGTGACAAGGTAGTCGGCGAGCGGCAGAGCGCCGGCGTTGGTCTCCAGGATCCGGCTGCCGGGATGCGCGTCGAGCTGGGCGACGAGGTCACGCTCGACGGACGTGAGGTAGGCGTCGAGGTCGGGGTGGCGCTCGACAAGACCGCGGGTGAACTCAGCAATGGCCGCGGAGTTTGCGGCCGTCGCGAACGGCCAGTCCAGGAGCACGGCGTCCGGCCGGGCCGGCTCCGGCCGGTCCAGGGAGCGGCCGACCGCCGTGACCGCCATCCCGATGTGCGCGACGAGTTCGCGTACGGTCCAGTCGCCGAGCCTTGTGGGAAGCGCGAGTTGCTCGGGGGTGAGGGTGCGGACGGCCTCCCGTACGGCGCCCAACTGGGCGAGGACCGCCGTGCGGGTCCGCGCGGGATCGTAGGTCCGGGTGCGCTTCTTGGCCGGTGGCATGAAAGTGAGCTTATGCCTGCACGGCGTACCCGCTCAGGTCCGGCCAAGTCGGCAGACCCCCGCCCGTACGCCGAGGGCCATCACCCATCAGTGTGATCGGCGGCGCAAACCGCCCCGCGCCCCCGGGCCCGGACAACACTGGCTTTCGCCTTGAAGGGGGTGCAGCACGACGGTTATGACCGAGCACACGTCTCAGATGTCGGTGGAGGAGTTCGAAACGATCGCGTCCGCCGCTCCCGAGACCGTCACGTTGGAGTTCATCAACGGACGGATCGGAGTCAAGAAGGTGGCCGACGGAGACCACAACACCATCGTGGCCTGGCTGGCCCGACGCTGTATGCAGACCAGGCCCGACCTGGACCTGTATCAGGGCCGGGGGCTCCGGGTGGAGACGTTCCGGGAGGGCAGGGCACAACCGGATGTGGTGCTCGCGCCCGAAGCCCACTTCGCGGGACACGGCGAGTGGGCCGACCCGGACGGGGCGCTCATGGTCGTCGAGGTCACCTCGTACGACTCGGACACCGACCGACGGGACCGGTACGAGAAGCCCGCCGCATACGGCCAGTCCGGAATCCCCTTGTATCTCTTGATCGACCGGGACTCCTGCACGGTCACGGTGCACAGCTCACCGGACCGGAAGGTCGGTGGCTACCGCGACGTCCACACCGCGAAGTTCGGTGAGAGGGTGTTCGTCCCCGACCCGATCGGCATCGAACTCGACACGGAGATCCTCAAAAGCTACGTCCGATAGAAGCTACGTCCGATGAGTCGAGGAGCCCCCACCCGGAAACGCGACCCCGGGCGGGGGCTTCGTCGTCGTACGGGCCGTACGCCCTGAACCGGCTACGCCAAGAGCGCCGGGATCGTCGCCTCGTGGGCCTCGCTCAGTTGGGCCAGGGGCAGTTCGAACTCGCCCTGGAGCTCGACCGCGTCACCGTCCACCACACCGATGCGGGCGGCCGGCAGGCCCCGCGCGCCGCACATGTCGTTGAAGCGGACCTCCTCCGAGCGGGGCACCGCGACGAGCGCGCGGCCGGCCGACTCGGAGAAGAGGAAGGTGAAGGCGTCCAGGCCGTCCGGCACGACCAGGCGCGCACCCTTCCCGCCGAGCAGGGCCGACTCGACCACTGCCTGGATGAGACCACCGTCCGACAGATCGTGCGCGGAGTCGATCATGCCGTCGCGGGAGGCGGAGATCAGGATCTCGGCCAGCAGGCGCTCACGCTCCAGGTCCACGGTCGGCGGCAGACCGCCCAGATGGTCGTGGACCACCTGGGACCAGGCCGAACCGCCGAACTCCTCACGTGTGTCGCCGAGGAGATAGAGCAGCTGGCCCTCCTCCTGGAAGGCGACGGGGGTGCGACGGGCCACATCGTCGATGACGCCCAGCACGGCCACCACGGGCGTGGGGTGGATCGCCGCCTCGCCGGTCTGGTTGTACAGGGAGACGTTGCCGCCGGTCACGGGCGTACCCAGCTGCAGGCAGGCGTCCGCGAGGCCGCGTACCGCCTCCGCGAACTGCCACATCACGGCGGGGTCCTCGGGCGAGCCGAAGTTCAGGCAGTCGGAGACCGCGAGGGGCCGCGCACCGGTCGTCGCCACGTTGCGGTACGCCTCCGCGAGCGCCAGCTGCGCGCCCGTGTACGGGTCCAGCTTGGCGTAGCGGCCGTTGCCGTCCGTGGCGATGGCGACGCCGAGCCCGCTCTCCTCGTCGATGCGGATCATGCCGGAGTCCTCCGGCTGGGCCAGCACCGTGTTGCCCTGGACGAAGTGGTCGTACTGCGAGGTGATCCACTTCTTGGACGCCTGGTTCGGGGAGGCCACCAGCGCGAGGACCTGGTCCCGCAGTTCCTCGGCGGTCGTCGGCCGGGGCAGCTTGTTCGCGTCGTCCGCCTGGAGGTCGTCCTGCCAGGACGGGCGGGCGTACGGGCGCTCGTACACCGGGCCCTCGTGCGCGACCGTGCGCGGGTCGACGTCGACGATCTTGCCGCCGTGCCAGTAGATCTCAAGGCGGTCGCCGTCGGTCACTTCCCCGATCACCGTGGCGATGACGTCCCACTTGGCGCAGATCTCCAGGAAGCGGCCGACCTTCTCCGGCTCCACGACCGCGCACATGCGTTCCTGCGACTCGCTCATGAGGATTTCCTCGGGCGAGAGGGTCGAGTCGCGCAGCGGTACGTCGTCCAGGGTCACCCGCATGCCGCCGGAGCCGTTCGACGCCAGCTCGGAGGTGGCGCAGGACAGCCCGGCCGCCCCCAGGTCCTGGATGCCGACGACCAGTTTCTCCTGGAACGCCTCCAGGGTGCACTCGATGAGGAGCTTCTCCTGGAAGGGGTCGCCGACCTGGACGGCCGGGCGCTTGGACGGCTTCGCATCGTCGAAGGTCTCGGAGGCCAGGATGGAGGCGCCGCCGATGCCGTCGCCACCGGTCCTGGCGCCGTACAGGACCACCTTGTTGCCGGCGCCGGACGCCTTCGCCAGGTGGATGTCCTCGTGCCGCATCACGCCGATGGCGCCCGCGTTGACCAGCGGGTTGCCCTGGTAGCAGGCGTCGAAGACGACCTCGCCGCCGATGTTGGGCAGGCCCAGGCAGTTGCCGTAGCCGCCGATACCGGCGACGACACCGGGCAGCACCCGCCGGGTGTCCGGGTGGTCGGCCGCGCCGAAGCGCAGCGGGTCGACCACGGCCACCGGGCGGGCACCCATCGCGATGATGTCGCGGACGATGCCGCCGACGCCGGTGGCCGCGCCCTGGTAGGGCTCGACGTACGAGGGGTGGTTGTGCGACTCGACCTTGAAGGTCACGGCGTAGCCCTGGCCGACGTCCACGACGCCGGCGTTCTCGCCGATGCCGACGAGCAGCGCGTCGGACTCGGGGGCCTTCTCGCCGAACTGGCGCAGATGGACCTTGGAGGACTTGTACGAGCAGTGCTCGGACCACATGACGGAGTACATGGCCAGCTCGGCGCCGGTCGGGCGGCGGCCCAGGATCTCGACGATCCGCTCGTACTCGTCCTTCTTCAGGCCGAGTTCGGCCCAGGGCAGCTCGACGTCGGGGGTCGCGGTCGCGTGCTCGACCGTGTCCAGAGGCGTCCGGCTCATGCGCCCACCAGCTTCTTGAGGATCGAGGTGAAGAAAGGAAGGCCGTCGGTACGGCCGGTACCGATCAGCGGTTCCACGGCGTGCTCGGGGTGCGGCATGAGGCCGACGACGTTGCCCGCCTCGTTGGTGATGCCGGCGATGTCCCGCAGGGAGCCGTTCGGGTTGCCGTACCCTTCAGCGGCCTCGCCGTGGACCAGGTACCGGAAGACGACCCGGCCCTCGGCCTCCAGCCGGTCGAGCGTGTACGCGTCGGCGACGTACCGGCCGTCCATGTTCTTCAGCGGGATGCGGATCTCCTGGCCGGACCGGTAGTCACCGGTCCAGGCGGTCTCCGCGTTCTCCACGCGCAGCCGCTGGTCGCGGCAGACGAAGTGGAGGTGGTCGTTGCCGAGCATCGCACCCGGGAGGAGGTGGGCCTCGGTGAGAATCTGGAAGCCGTTGCAGATGCCGAGGACCGGCAGTCCGGCCCGCGCCTGCTCGATGACGGCCTCCATCACCGGGGAGAACCGGGAGATGGCACCGGCCCGCAGGTAGTCGCCGTAGGAGAAGCCGCCGGGCAGCACCACGGCGTCGACCTGCTTGAGGTCCTTGTCCTTGTGCCAGAGGGCGACCGGTTCGGCGCCCGCGAGGCGGATCGCGCGCCGGGTGTCCTGGTCGTCGAGGCTCCCCGGGAAAGTGACGACGCCGATACGAGCGGTCACTTGGCGGCCTCCGCGACTTCCGCCGCCTCTTCGACCTTGACGGTGAAGTCCTCGATCACGGTGTTGGCGAGGAAGGATTCCGCAAGATCGTGGATGCGGGCGAGCGCGGCCTCGTCAACCGGCCCGTCAACTTCCAGTTCGAATCGCTTTCCCTGACGTACATCCGAGATACCTTCGAAACCCAGGCGCGGCAGTGCACGCTGGACCGCCTGGCCCTGGGGGTCGAGGATCTCCGGCTTGAGCATGACGTCGACTACGACGCGTGCCACTGGCACTCCCGGTGTGTGGTGCTGAGCAGGTTCCTTCAGCGTACCCGTACGAAATTTCTACGCGAGTAGTGTTGTAGGAACCTACGTGATCGCCATCACGATCCGACATCGAAGGGGTACGGTTGTGGAAATTTCCGGGAAAGATCCCCGGTCGACCCCTCATAGCTATTGCCCTCGGACACGCTGAGGGATTTAGTCGGGCTTCACATTTCATTGCCAGGCACTGTACAAATGAATTGGCAATAGCTGATACTCGGCACGTCATCGCAGATGAGCTGTATGAGGTGCCGCACGAAGGGACCGATATTCGTGGCGCAGAAGGTCGTGGTCACTCTCTTTGACGACATCGACGGCTCGGAAGCGGCGGAAACGATCGCCTTCGGACTCGACGGCAAGTCGTACGAGATCGACCTGAACCAAACCAATGCCAAGAAACTGCGTAGGGCCCTGGAGCCGTACGTGGCGGCCGGCCGCAAGCGGTCGAGGTCGGGCAAGGCGTACCGGCAGACGGAGGTCGCCCCCGATCCGGCGGCCGTCCGCGCCTGGGCCCAGGCGAACAAGATGGACGTGCCCGCACGAGGCCGCATCCCCAAGAAGGTCTACGAGGCGTTCAGCGCTGCCCAGTGAGCGCCGCCGCCGACAGGTCATCCGCCCCTCGCCGCAACCGACTTGCGCTGCACCCCTCCTGATCAGCTAGAGTCTGGAGCACGCCGAGGGGCGAGGCCGAAAGGCCAAGACCCACGGAATGTCTGCGGGTGTAGTTCAGTAGCAGAACATCCCCCTTCCAGGGGGAAGGCGCAGTGTGCAATTCCTGTCACCCGCTCTGCATCGCCGTCCGGACCCTCATGGGGGTTCCCCTGCCGGAGCTTGTCGAAGGCTCGGTGGAGGATCGGTTAGGCTGATGCCCGCACCGGTCGGTGGGAGCCGATCGGGAGCAATGCGGACGTAGCTCAGTTGGTAGAGCGCAACCTTGCCAAGGTTGAGGTCGCGAGTTCGAGCCTCGTCGTCCGCTCGGGAATGAGACCCCGGTCCACTGGACCGGGGTCTTTTCCATGCCTCGCGCCCCCGCCCGCCTCTGACATTTGTCATGCCGGGCGATGACATCGCGCACTGCTGCCCGGCCCGGGCCGCCGGGACGCTGGTGTCATGGACAACAACGAGCACGAACACGTGATTGAGGTCACCGACCTCCGGCGTGTCTACGGGGGCGGGTTCGAGGCCGTGCGCGGGATCAGTTTCTCCGTGGCCCGCGGAGAGGTCTTCGCGCTGCTGGGCACCAACGGGGCCGGCAAGACGTCGACGGTCGAGTTGCTGGAGGGGCTCGCGGCACCGGCCGGCGGCCGGGTGCGCGTCCTCGGCCACGATCCCCACCTGGAGCGGGCCGCCGTACGCCCGCGCACCGGCGTCATGCTCCAGGAGGGCGGCTTCCCGGCCGAGCTGACCGTCGCCGAGACCGCGCGGATGTGGGCGGACTGCTCCAGCCGGGCGGGCCGGGGGACCGCCGAGGCGCTGGAGATGGTCGGCCTGGACCGGAAGGCCGGGGTGCGGGTGAAACAGCTGTCCGGGGGTGAGCGGCGCCGCCTGGACCTGGCCCTCGCCGCCCTCGGCGAACCCGAGGTGCTGTTCCTGGACGAGCCCACGACCGGCCTGGACGTCGAAGGCCGCCGGGACACCTGGGACTTGGTACGGGCGCTGCGCGACGCCGGGACGACCGTGCTGCTGACCACGCACTACCTGGAGGAGGCGGAGAACCTCGCCGACCGGCTCGCGATCCTGCACGAGGGGCGCATCGCCGCCGCCGGGACCCCGGCCGAGGTGACCGCGCAGCGGCCCTCCCGGATCTCGTTCGAACTGCCCACGGGCTACTTCCTCGGTGATCTGCCGCCCCTCGCCCAACTGGGGGTGTGCGAGCACGAGATGGACGGCCGGACGGTCCGGCTGCGGACCCGGGAGCTGCAACGGGCGGCCACCGGACTGCTGGTGTGGGCCGAGGGGAAGGGGGTCCCGCTGCACCGCCTCGACGTGCGGTCGGCCTCGCTGGAAGAGGCCTTCCTGGGGATCGCCCGGGAGCGGGAGGCGACGGCGGCATGAGCACCCGGACCCACACGAGTACATCGGCTCAGTCCGGCACCGCGGACCAGCCCGGCACCGCGGACCGGCGGGGCGACCGGGACCGGCACACCGGCCGGACCGCGCTCGCGCCCGTGGCCCGGCGGCTGCGCGCCCTCGCCCGGGCCGAGTTCACCCTCCTCGGCCGCAACCGCACCACGATCGTGACGGCGCTCCTCGTGCCGCTCGCGCTGCCCTTCACCGTGCGGCCCGCGCTCGACCGGGTGGATCTGCCGGCCGAGGGACTGAGCGTCGGCGCCGTGATGCTGACCGCGACGATCGGGTTCTCCTTCCTGTTCGCCGTATACAGCTCCCTGGTGGGCGCGTTCGTCGCCCGCCGCGAGGAACTGGTGCTCAAGCGCCTGCGCACCGGGGAACTCGGCGACGGCGAGATCCTCGCCGGCACGGCCCTGCCCGCCATGGGCCTCGGCCTCGCCCAGGCCCTGGTGCTCTCCGTGGGCTGCGCCGTCCTCCTCGACGCGGGGGCACCCGAAGCGGTGTACCTCACCGTCCTCGGCGTCCTGCTGGGCCTCGTGCTGTGCGCCGCGCTCGCGGCCCTCACCACCGCCTTCACCAAGACCGCGGAGAGCGCTCAGGTCACCGCGCTGCCGTTGATCTTCATCTCCATGATCGGATCGGGCATCGCGATCCCCACGGAGGTCATGCCCGACCGGCTCGCCGCCGTCTGCGAACTCCTCCCGCTCTCCCCGGCCATCCGACTGGTGCGGGGCGGCTGGACCGGTGGGCTGAGCGCGTTCGAGGCCCTGGGCGCCCTGGCCACCGCGCTGGCCTGGACCGTTGTGGCGGTGTTTGCTGTACGGCGGTGGTTCCGCTGGGAACCGCGGCGCTGACCACAGGCCGGCCACAGGCAGACGACGGGCCGACCACAGGCCGACGGGCCGACGGGCCGACGACAGGGGGGACGAGGAGATGGGCGACGGGAAGGGCTGGTGGCGGCGGAAGAGCACACCGGCCAAGGTGGAGACCTACACACGCTGGTCGTTCCACTCCTTCTCCGTGATGGAGCTCGCGGCGGTCGGACTGTCGACGTTCGCGCAGGGGGACGCGGCCCTCGCGGGCTGGCTCACGGCGATGGTGCTGGCGCACGCGGTGTTCGGCGCCGTGACCGCCTCCCGCGCGCTGGACTGGACCCGCGGCCTGCGCCCACGGCCGGTGCGGCTGCTGTGGGCGCACGGCGCGGTCACCTTCGGGATCGCGATGGCCGCGCTCGGGTTCCAGGAGTACCGGCCGGACGGCGGCGAGGCTGCCACCGGGGCGGTCTTCGGCACTGTGCTGAGCTTCGGCGTCGGGATGATGGCGCTCGGGGTGCGCGGCCGGCGGCGGGTGCTCGCGCTCGTGGCCGGCTTCGCGGTCGCCGCCGGGCTGGTCGCCGTCCCGCTGGGCGTGCCCGCTCCCGCCGCGCTCATCGCCGTCCCGACGGTCTTCGTCGGCGGCGGGTTCCTCGCCTTCGCCTGCGTCTTCTCCGTCTGGCTGGTCGACGCCGTCTACGAACTCGACGCGGCCCGCGAGACCCGCGCCCGGCTCGCCGTCGCCGAGGAGCGGCTGCGGTTCGGGCGGGACCTGCACGACGTGCTGGGGCGCAATCTCTCGGTGATCGCGCTCAAGAGCGAGCTGGCGGTGCAGCTCGCGCGACGCGGGCGGCCGGAGGCCGTGGAGCAGATGATCGAGGCGCAGCGCATCGCGCAGGAGTTGCAGCGGGAGGTGCGGGACGTCGTTCGCGGCTATCGGGGCGCCGACCTCGCCGTCGAACTCTCCGGCGCACAGGGCGTGTTGACGGCCGCCGGGATCGACTGCGAGATGACGGGCGAGGCCACGGGGTTGCCCGCCGAGGTCCAGTCGGCGCTGGGCTGGGTGGTGCGCGAGGCGACCACCAACGTGCTGCGGCACGGAAATGCCGGACGGTGCCGGGTGGGGCTCGGGGTGCGCGACGGACGGGTGGTGCTGACCGTGGAGAACGACGGAAGGTCCGGGGCCTCGGACGGGGGCGGCGGTTCCGGGCTCGCGGGGCTGCGGGAGCGGCTGGCCGCGGTGGACGGGACGCTGGAGGCGGGCGCCGTCGGACAGGACAGGTTCCGGTTGGTGGCCGAGGTGCCCTTGACGAGTGAGAGCGGAGTGACGCGATGAGCTCCCCGGTACGGCTGTTGCTCGCCGACGACGAACACCTCATCCGGGGGGCGCTGGCCGCGCTGCTCTCCCTGGAGGACGACCTCCTCGTCGTGGCGGAGGCGGCGAGCGGGCCCGAGGCGCTGGCGATGGCCCGCGCCCACCGGCCGGACGTGGCCGTCCTGGATCTGCAGATGCCGGGCGCCGACGGTGTGAGGGTCGCCACATCGGTGCGGGCCGAACTGCCCGGCTGCCAGGTGCTGATCGTCACCGGGCACGGCCGCCCCGGACATCTGAAGCGGGCCCTGGCAGCGGGCGTGCGCGGCTTCGTCCCGAAGACGGTCAGCGCCCAGCGGCTCGCGGAGATCATCCGTACCGTGCACGCCGGAAACCGCTACGTCGACCCGGAGTTGGCCGCCGACGCGATCTCCGCCGGGGACTCGCCGCTGACCGCGCGGGAGGCCGAGGTGCTGGAGCTGGCCGCGGACGGGGCGCCGGTCACGGAGATCGCCGAGCGGGCCGCGCTGTCGCCGGGGACCGTGCGGAACTATCTCTCGTCGGCGGTGACGAAGCTCGGTGCGGACAACCGTCATGCGGCGGTCCGTCTCGCCCGGGAGCGAGGTTGGGTATAGTTGCTCCCACGCCACGGCGCAATGCGGACGTAGCTCAGTTGGTAGAGCGCAACCTTGCCAAGGTTGAGGTCGCGAGTTCGAGCCTCGTCGTCCGCTCGGAAATGAGCCCCCGGTCCACCGGACCGGGGGCTTTTTCATGCCGTCAGCGCCGACTCGTGCCGGTCAGCTCCAGCTCGTGCCGGTCAGTCGCTCGTACGCCTCCACGTACTTCGCCCGGGTCGCCGCCACGACCTGCTGCGGCAGCGGTGGCGGAGGCTGCTCGCTCTTCCGGTCCCAGCCGGACTCGGCGGAGGTCAGCCAGTCGCGCACGAACTGCTTGTCGTACGACGGCTGCGCCCGGCCCGGCCGCCACTGGTCGACCGGCCAGAAGCGGGAGGAGTCCGGGGTGAGGACCTCGTCGGCGAGCACCAGGGTGTCCGCGTCGAAGCCGAACTCGAACTTGGTGTCGGCCAGGATGATCCCCCGGTCGCGCGCGATGTCCCGGGCCCGGCCGTAGACGGCGAGGGTGGCCTGGCGCAGCTGGGCGGCGGTCTCCGCGCCGGCCTGGCGGGCGACCTCCTCATAGGAGACGTTCTCGTCGTGCTCGCCGACCTCGGCCTTGGTGGCCGGGGTGAAGATCGGGGCGGGCAGTTCGGAGCCGTCGACGAGGCCCTCGGGGAGGGCGAGGCCGCAGACCGTGCGGGACTCGACGTACTCGACCAGACCGGAGCCGGTGAGGTAGCCGCGGGCCACGCACTCGACGGGGACCATCCGCAGGGACTTGCAGACCAGGGTGCGGCCCGCCCAGTCGGCGGGGGCGCCCGCGGGCAGCTCCGTGCTCAGCACGTGGTTCGGTACCAGGTCGGCGAGCTGGTCGAACCACCACAGGGAGAGCTGGGTGAGCACCCGGCCCTTGTCGGGGATCTCGGTCGGCAGCACCCAGTCGTAGGCGGATATGCGGTCGCTGGCGACCATCACGAGGTCGCCCGCCTCGTTCTGGTACAGCTCGCGCACCTTTCCGGTGTGCAGATGCACCAGACCCGGAACCTGGAGCGGTTCGGGCTTCTCGACGAATCCGGACACGGTTCCTCCCCGTGGTTCTGTCCAATGGGTTGATTCTCCCGTATCGGACAGAGGCCACCGACAGGGGGTCGGTCGCGGTCGCGGAGGGGGTCCAGTCACGGTCGCGGATGGGCTCCGGTCGCGCTTGCGACTGGGGGGGTCGGCTGCGCTTGCGGATGAGGGTCGGTCGCGGTTGCGGATGGGGGGCGGGTGCGCTTGCGGAGGGGGGTCAGTCGCGTTTGCAGATACGGTCCAGCAGATTCGCCGTGGCGCGCTGGATACGGCCGTCCACATGGCCGGGGCGGTCCAGGGCCGGGGACCAGGCGAACGTACCGGACGCGAAGACGAGCGCTCCGGAGGGCGCCCGGTACAGGGAGGTCTCCTGGTGGCGCAGGGCGCCGTCGTTGTCGGTGTAGGGGGAGTGGGCGAGCAGGATGCGCTCCTCGTGGTCGGGCAGCGGGGTGCGCGGGAAGTAACGGTCGGCCTCGCCCGCCACCAGGCCGGCCAGTTCGTCGCCCTCGTGCGCGTCGGTGGCCTCCCACAGCCAGTGGCCCCCGTTGCGCACGACCAGGGGGCGGGGTTCGGGGACCCGGCCCGCGTACTGGATGCCGACGAGTTGCTGCTCGGGGCGGTCGATCTCCCGCCACAGCACGGGCCGGCCCGGCCCCCTGCGCTTGCGGCAGGTGAGCAGGCGGTCGGGGACGCCGGACGGGGCGGGGCCCAGGTCCACCTGCCAGTACATGGTGTTGGCGGACAGGAAGACCAGCGAAGTGCCGTTCTCCCTGGCCAGCTCCGCGGTGCGGCGCATACCGGCCGACCAGTACTCGTCGTGGCCGGGGAAGACCAGGCCCCGGTAGCGGGTGGGGTCGACGCGGCCGGCGTGCAGGTCGCGGGCGTCGGCGTAGGCGAGGTCGTAGCCGTAGCGCTCGGCCCAGCGGATGACGTCGTAGGCGTGGCCGACGTGCAGGGGCAGGCCCGCGCCCGCGTACGGGCGGTCGAAGGAGATCGTGGTCGCCGCGTCGGCCTCGCCCAGCAGACGGCCCTCGTCGTCCCAGGCGTGGTAGAGGCTGGCGCCGGTGTGGCCGTCCTCCGGGTAGAGGTTGTATGCCTGCCAGGTGATGTCGGGCAGCAGCAGGAGCAGGTCGGCGGGCCGGTTGTCGCGGATCGTGAACGGCACATGGGAGCGGTAGCCGTCCATGGTGGTGAGGACGGCCACATAGGCCCCGTTGCTCCAGTACGACGGGACCTGGAGCCGCCAGGACAGCCACCAGTGATGGCAGGAGACCGTGCGGTCGGCGGTCAGCGGCGGGGGCTGGACGATGCCGGAGAGGCGGGGGCTGGTGGTGATCTTGGCTGCGCCGTCACCGCCGTAGTGACCGATCCGGTAGATGTCGACGCTGAACTCCTGCGGCGGGTCGACGGTGATGTGGAAGTCGACGGCCTCGCCCGGTGCCACCGCGCCGGTCGAGGCGAAGCCCTTGATCTGCCGGTGCACGTCGTCGGCCGAGCGCGGACCGCCGGACGAACGCGGCGCCGGGACCCGCGCGCTGCCGCCGCCTGCGGCGGACTGCTGCGGGATCGGGTCCAGGTACCAGGGGACGACCTGGCCCGTGTCGTCGAAGTAGGTCTCGCTGCCGCGCAGCCAGGGCACGGGTCCCTGCCCGAAGGGATCGCTGACGGCGTGTGCGAGTGCGCCCGACTCCCAGCGGCGGATGTGCTCGGATCCCATGGCTGCTCCCCTCCCTCGTGCCCCCGTGATGCGCCGTCCGCGTTGCCGTATGCACCTGTTGGTGCCGTACGCGCGAACGGTCCCAGCACATCACATTCCGCACGCGCGCAGTCACTATTTGTTGTGAATTGACAGAAAGTGGAACACTGCACTCCGTTACACGCGCCGTTACGCCGAATGTTCCCTCGCCTCGTCCGGGCACCGGCGGGGGGCGACGGGAAGCCGGGCAAGGTGCGACGGGAAGCCGGGGCGGGGCGACGGAAAGCCGGGGCGGGGTGCGTCAGACCAGCCGGACCGGCTTTTCCGGCCGTATCCCCGACGCGACCAGCCAGGCGCGCAGCGGGGCCGGGTCGCCGTCCTCGGTCAGGCTGAGGACTCTGGACCCCAGGTCGGCGGCCCGCTCGCCGTTGACGATCAGGGACGGGCCGTCCAGCCAGTCCAGGCCGGGGGTGGCACCGGCGGTGTCCATCGCGGCGCAGCAGACCATCGCCGTGACATGGTCGGCGAGGAGTTCGCGGGCGGTGCGCGGCGGCTGGAGCGGGAAGAGCGGCAGGGCGCCGTCGTCCCAGAGAGTGGTGTCGGGGCCCTGGCCGGGGGCGGCCCGGCCGGTGGGCGCCGCGGCGGTGGCCGACGCCTCCTCGCGGGCCAGCTCGGCGCTGAGCCGGGCCGCGAGCGCGGCACCGTGCGGGGGCTCGGTGTCGGCGTCCGTCTCCTCGTACCCCTCCGCTTCCGGCCAGGGAGCGCGCAGGGCGTCCCGGGCGCCGCCCGCTTCCCCGTCGCCGGGACCCGGGTGGACGGCGGAACCTGGGTGGTCGGCGGGACCGGTGAGATCTGTGGGGTCTATGCGGTCTGTGAGGTCTGTGAGGTCTGTCGGGAGGGGGCGGTCGGCGACGTGATCCGTGACGTCGGTCGGGACGGGGTGGTCGGCGAGGTCGAGGCGGTCGATATCGGCGGGGGCCGGTGGCGGTGACAGGTGGTCGAGGACGCGGGCCAGGGTGGGGCCCTCGGGGTGCCGGGCGGTGGTGTCCGGGGCCGGGCGGACGCCCAGGGAGTCCAGGACGCGGTGGAGGCGGGCCGCGTCCGTGCGCCACTTGCGGTCGACGACCTCCTCCGGATACTCCTGCCAGGCCACCGGGGACCAGTCGGGCCCCGGCTCCGCCGGGCCGCCGTGGAAGAGGCGGGCGGCGAGCAGCGAGGCGGCCTCGTCCACTGTGCCGGGCTCCTCCAGCAGGTCGCAGGCGGGGCGCTCGCCGAGCCGAGAGGCGAAGCCCTCGGCCAGCCGGTCGCGACGGGACAGTTCGGTGAGCGCCGCGACGACGCCCGCGTCCAGCCGGGACGGCCAGCGGCCCATCCGCCAGGCGGGGAGCGCGACGCGGGTCAGCAACCGGTCCCAGCCCGCGTACGCCAGGCCCACCTGCTCCTGGGCGACGATCCGCAGCCCGTAGTCCACGGCCTGGGCCCGCTCGGCGGCGGCCGCCGCCACGCCCCGCTCCATCTCGGCGGCGTGCGTCCGGCAGCCGCGCAGCAGCAGGCGGGCCACCCAGCCGACGCCCGCGAGCACGGTGCGCGCGATCGGGCCGCGGCCGGGTGCCGAGGTCACGGCCACCGCCGCGTCCAGCCCCCGGACGAAACGGCGGGCCGCCGCTATGTCGGGGTGCGCCGAGGGCCCCGTGCCGGCGACGACCGGGGCGAGGACCGCGCGCAGCTCGCCGACGCGCATCCACCACAGGAAGGGGGAGCCGATGACGAGGACGGGCGCGGCGGGCGTACGCCGGTGGGGGCGCCGCCCCGGGCCCGCCAGTTCGTCACGGCGGCGCGACGCGGGCGGGCCGTGCGCGGGATGGGTGCGATCCTCCAGCCAGCTGTCGCAGTCCGGGGTGAGCGCTATGGCGGACGGGACCGGCACGTCCAGGCGATCGGCGAGGTCGCGCACCATCCCGTACAGATCCGGGGCGGACTGCTCGGCGATCGGGATCGTCGGGCTGACGGCGGGGCGGGCGCGGGCCACGACCAGGGCGACGCCCGCCGCGGCCAGCAGCACCAGCAGGGCGACCGCGGCCACGATCTCCCGGGCGGTGTCCCAGCCGACGCCCACGAGATGGCCGGTGGTGCCGCCGGCCACCAGGATCACGGCCGCCGCGGCGGGCAGCAGCGCCACTGCCAGCGCCCGGCCACGCACCCGCAGCACGGCGAGGGCCCGGGAGCGCGCTGACTGCGCGCCCGCCTCCACACCCATACCGCTCACGACCGGACGTCACCCCCTTACTGTCCTGGCGCTTTCCCGGCGTTGCCCACTCCCCCACTGTGGCATCCGTCACTGACATCGCAATGCCGGTGGGCCAAGTGCCGGAACACTTGCGCCGCACCCTAGTTGGGGGCCCGGCCCCCGTCAGCCGGATGGAACATCGCTCACTCGATGGAATGGCTTTGGTCAGAGGTGGATGACGGACAGCAAGGATCAGGCCCCGGATGTGTGTCCGGGGCCCGAGCTGCGCCGACCGGCGGTCAGGCGCCCGCCGCCCCGGCTGCGATGTCCGTGCGGTGCTGGGATCCGTCGAGACCGATGCGCGCGACGGCCGCGTACGCGCGGTCGCGGGCCTCGGCCAGGTCCTCGCCGGTGGCCGTCACGGACAGGACCCGGCCGCCGGCGCTGACGATCGCGTCGCCGTCGCGCCTGGTCCCGGCGTGCAGGACGTACGCGTGCGGGGCGTCCTCGGCGGCCACCTGGTCGAGGCCGGTGATCGGGTCGCCGGTGCGCGGGCTGCCGGGGTAGTTGTGCGAGGCGACGACCACGGTGACCGCCGCCTCCTCGCTCCAGCGCAGCGGCTCCAGATCGGCGAGGGTGCCCCGCGCGGCGGCGAGCAGGACGCCGGCCAACGGGGTCCTCAGCCGGGCCAGCACCACCTGGGTCTCGGGGTCGCCGAAGCGGGCGTTGAACTCGATGACCCGGACGCCGCGCGAGGTGATCGCGAGGCCGGCGTAGAGCAGGCCGGAGAAGGGGATGCCGCGGCGGCGCAGCTCGTCGACGGTCGGCCGCAGCACCGTCTCCAGGACCTCGTCCACCAGCTTCGGGTCGGCCCAGGGCAGCGGCGAGTACGCGCCCATGCCGCCGGTGTTGGGGCCCTCGTCCCCGTCCAGGGCGCGCTTGAAGTCCTGCGCGGGCTGGAGCGGGACGACGGTCTCACCGTCGGTGATGGCGAACAGGGACACCTCGGGGCCGTCGAGGAACTCCTCCACGACCACGCGCTCGCAGGCGGCGGCGTGCGCCTTCGCGGCGTCGAGGTCGTGCGTGACGACGACGCCCTTGCCGGCGGCGAGACCGTCGTCCTTGACGACGTACGGCGCGCCGAAGGCGTCGAGCGCCGTGGCGACCTCGTCGGCGTCGGCGCAGACGTAGGAACGGGCCGTGGGCACCCCGGCCGCCGCCATCACGTCCTTGGCGAATGCCTTGGACCCTTCGATCCTCGCGGCCTCCCCGGACGGGCCGAACACGGGGATGCCCGCCGCGCGCACGGCGTCGGCGACCCCGGCGACCAGCGGGGCCTCCGGGCCGACGACCACGAGGTCGGCGCCGAGTCCGGTGGCCAGGGCGGAGACGGCCGCGCCGTCCAGGGCGTCTACCGGGTGCAGCTCGGCGACCTCGGCGATGCCGGCGTTGCCGGGGGCGCAGTGCAGCGCGGTGACGGCGGGATCGAGGGACAGGGAACGGCACAGGGCGTGTTCGCGGGCGCCGCTGCCGATGACGAGGACCTTCACGGGGTCAGCCTAACCGGCACGAGGGGCGCCGCTTTGTGCGGGCTTCCGAGAGGTGGGGGACGGCGCGGTCGTGTGAATCTCCGAAGCGGGCCGGGGAGGGGCGGGTGAGGAGTGCTGCCGCGGTGGCCAAGCTCCCGGCAGCCGGTGCGCACGGTGTCCTGCTCGCTCGTGAACTCCCCGTTCGTAGCTACCTCGTTCGTGGGCTTCTCGCTCGCGAACTGCTCGTTCGTCACCTACTCGTTCGTGAGCTCCTCCATCACCGTCGCGCCCAGCTCCCGCACGATGAGCTCGTGGCCGGAGAGGGCCGACTCGTCGAGGTCGGGGTCGTCGTCCTCGGGGATGTCGTCCTCGGGGGCGACCGGGGGCGGTTCCGGGGCCGCCGTCGGCTGGTGGGCCGGGGCGGGGGCGGCCGACGTGGCGGAGGAAGGCCGGGCCTGGGGCGCCGCGGGTGGTGGTGCCGCCGGCTGGGGTGCGGCGGGGCGGTGGCCGGGCCCGGTGCCGGGGCCGCCGTGCCCCGGGGCCCCGCCTCCGCCGTAGCCGCCGCCTCCGGTGCCGCCGTAGCCACTGGCGGCACCGGCTCCGCCTCCGCCGTAGCCCCCTGGGGTTCCGCCGGTCGGTGCGGGGGCCGAGCCGCCCGATGGATCGACGATCGCCTCGATCTTCCACTGCACGTTGAACTGCTCGGCCAGCGCCTGCCGCAGCACGTCCTCGCTGCCGCTGCTCGCGAAGTTGTCACGGGCGCCCGCGTTGACGAAGCCGAGTTGGAGGGTGGTGCCGTCGTAGCCGACGACCTGGGCGTTCTGGCTGAGCAGGATCCAGGTGAAGCGACGGCGGTTCTTGACGGCCTCCAGGATGTTCGGCCAGAGCATGCGGGGATCGAGGCCGCCGGCGGCGGGGGCCGCCGGGGTCTGCGGGGCGACGGGGGGCGGAGCTTGTGGCGTGGCGGCGGGCGGAGCTGGCGGGGCAGCGGGGGGCGGGGTCGGGGATTGCTGTCCACCGCCCGCCGCGGCCGCCGTGGGCCAGCCGCCGGGCCGTCGCCCACCGCCCGCGGGCGCCGCGGCGGGCCAGGCACCCGGGGTGGCGGCGGGGGCGGGCGCGGGGGCCTGGGGGGCGGCCGGTGCGGGGGCGGGCTGGGCCGCGGGCGCGGGCGGCGGAGCCGTTGGAGCCTGCATGGCCGTCGGGGCCGTCGGGCTTGTGGCGGGCGGAGCCGTGGGCATGGCCCCGGGAGGGGTCCCCAGAGGAGCCCCCGGCGGCGTCACCGGAGGGGTTCCCGGCGGCGTCACCGGAGATGCGCCGCCTCCCGGTGTCCGTACGGCCGCGCGGGCCGCGGCGGGGCCACCGCCGGGCAGACCCCCGCCGCCTCCCGTGTGGGCGTCGGGACCGGGGACGTACCCCGCCGCGGGGGCGCCGCCGCCTCCGGAGAAGTTGACGCCGCGCTCCAGGCGGTCGAGGCGGGCCATGACAGAACGCTCGTCCCCGTAGGCCGCGGGCAGCAGCACGCGCGCGCAGATGAGTTCGAGCTGAAGGCGGGGCGAGGTGGCGCCGCGCATCTCGGTCAACCCCTCGTTGACCAGGTCGGCGGCTCGGCTCAGCTCGGCGGCGCCGAAGATGCCGGCCTGGGCCTGCATGCGCTCGATGACATCGGCCGGGGCATCGATGAGCCCCTTCTCCGCGGCGTCCGGCACGGCGGCGAGAATCACCAGGTCACGCAGCCGCTCCAGCAGATCGGCGACGAACCGTCGGGGGTCGTTTCCCCCTTCGATCACCCGGTCCACGACCTCGAAGGCGGCCGCCCCGTCACCGGTGGCGAACGCCTCGACCACGGAGTCCAGCAGCGACCCGTCGGTGTATCCGAGCAGCGAGGTGGCCATGGCGTACGTCACACCGTCAGCGCCCGCGCCCGCGAGCAGCTGGTCCATGACGGACATCGAGTCACGCACGGAACCGGCCCCGGCGCGCACCACGAGCGGGAGCACCCCGTCCTCGACCGGGATGTCCTCCTTCTGGCACACCTCGGCGAGGTAGTCCCGCAGGGTGCCGGGCGGCACCAGCCGGAACGGGTAGTGATGGGTCCGCGACCGGATGGTCCCGATGACCTTCTCGGGCTCGGTGGTGGCGAAGATGAACTTGAGGTGCTCCGGCGGCTCCTCGACGACCTTCAGCAGGGCGTTGAAGCCGGCCGACGTGACCATGTGGGCCTCGTCGATGATGTAGATCTTGTAGCGGCTGCCGGCGGGGCCGAAGAATGCCTTCTCGCGCAGCTCACGGGCGTCGTCCACGCCGCCGTGCGACGCGGCGTCGATCTCGATGACGTCGATGGAACCCGGCCCGTTCCTCGCCAGGTCACGGCAGGACTGGCACTCGCCGCACGGCGTGGGCGTCGGCCCCTGCTCGCAGTTCAGGCAGCGGGCCAGGATGCGCGCGCTCGTCGTCTTGCCACATCCGCGCGGCCCGCTGAACAGGTACGCGTGATTGACCCGGTTGTTCCGCAGCGCCTGCTGCAGCGGGTCGGTGACATGCTCCTGCCCGATGACCTCGGCGAAGGTCTCCGGGCGATAGCGGCGGTAGAGCGCGAGAGACGACACGCCTACGAGGTTATAGGCGCCCACTGACAACGATCCCCGCAGCGGCTCCCCGTCCGGGCACAGCAGCGCCCCCCACGCACCCGTCAGAGCCAACCTACCCTTGCTGCCTTCCGGCCCTGGGGGAGTTCAGTCAGATAGCGCCGCGTGAGGGGCTGCGCCGAGGATACCCGATGTCAGCCCGGGGAACGAGTTCGCGAGCACTCCTCCGGGTCATGTAATGTTTCCGGCGGAGGATTCGCCTAGTGGCCTAGGGCGCACGCTTGGAAAGCGTGTTGGGGGCAACCCCTCACGAGTTCGAATCTCGTATCCTCCGCCAGTGCCTCACCGGGCACGATGTCGAAGGGCCCCACCGTAAGGTGGGGCCCTTCGACGTTGTCCGTCTCACTTTCCGTCTCAGTTGGTCTTCGGCGGCTCCCAGAGAGCGTCGCCGACTTGCTGCGCGACTTTCCGGAGCATCGATCCGGTGACATGCATGTAGCGAGCGCGCATGCGAGCCGCTCCCCCAGGCTCCCAACCCATGATCGCGTCGACCACGACGTCCGGGACGCCGAGGATCAGGAGGACGGTCGCGGCGGTGTGGCGAGCGTCATGGAGGCGGCCGTCTCGTACGCCCGCGTCCTTCAGGAGCCGCTTCCACGTGTGGAAGTCGGTGTTCGGGCTGAACGATCCACCGGTCGGGGAGGCGAAGACGTATCCCTTGCCCTCCCAGCCGGTACCGGCCTCGATCCGTTCCTTCTCCTGCACCTCCTGGTGCTGCCGGAGCAGCTTGATCAACGGATCAGGCAGACCGACCGTGCGACGCCCAGCCCGGGACTTCGTGGACTTGTGCTCTCGGCGGGTCTGCTGCTTCTGGGGGCAGTAGCCGGCCTTCCGGCCGCACGGATTGTCTCCGCAACCGTAGGCGTACTTGGGACGCAGCCGGTTCTTGCGGATGCGGACATACCCAGCGTCCAGGTCGACGTCTTCCCAGTGGAGACCGAGCGCTTCCCCCCTGGCGGAGGCCAAGCGCCAAGGCCACGACCCAGCGGGCGCTGTTGCGGAGCTTGGCGGCCTCGACGAGGACGCTCTGAACCTCTTCGATAGTGAACGGCTCGATGTCTTCTTCTTCGAGTCGCGGAGCCTTGGCAATCTCGGCCACGTTGGTGGCGACGTGCCCACGCCGCTTGGCCTCGCCGAGGGCGACCCGGATCGTCCGGTGAGCGTGGTGGGCAGTGCCGGCGGAGCTCCCGGCGTCCTGCATCCTCCGGTAGAAGCGCTCCAGGTGCTCGGGTTCCAGCTTGTCGAGCTTGTGAGCACCCAGGCCGGGCACCAGGTGTACGCGTACGTCGACCTCGTAGCCGTCGTACGTGTTCTCGGAGACGTAGGGCTTGGCGATGTTCTCGACCCAGTGCTCAAGCCAGGCTTGGACGGTCCAGCTCTGACCGGGCTTCCGGAGCTTCTTCTCGTCCCGGGCCCGCTCCATTTCGCGGACGGCCCTGGTTACCTCGGTCTTTGTCTTGCGCTCGATGTGGCGGCGATCCGGTGTGCCGTCGTCTTTGACGCCAACTGTCACACGGCCGTGCCACTTCCCGTCCTTGCCGAGGTAGATGGACGAGGCCCCGTTGGGCTGACGAGTGCGCTTCTTCTCTGCCATGACATCCTCCTCAGGCCGCTTCGGCGGGATGGCGACGGAGCTTGGAGACGTACGCCGGTAGCGCGTCGGTCGGGACCCGGCGGAGTCTCCCGACCATGACCGACTCGATCTCTCCGGCAACCACGAGCCGGAAGCACGTCGTACGGCCGATCCGGAGCCGCCGTGCCGCCTCCTCGACGGTCAGGAGGACCAAGGACGGGTCGGCGGTCTGCTGGTGGATCGCGGCGGGTCCGAGGTCAGCCACGTGTTGGTTCTCCTTCCGTTCCGGGGGCGGGTTCGAGGGTGCTGGTCAGCCAGGTTTCGGCGGTGCTGAGACCAGTTCCGGCGAAGACCCAGTGGGCGAGGACGAGCGTGGTTTCGCCGTCCTGCGGGGCGGGAGGCGCGGCTTGGGCACGCCGCCATTCGGCGCGCGCGTCACGGAGGGCGCCGAGGGTGGTGGAGTAGCGGCGAGACTTGGTGGAGAAGTGGCCGCGGAAGCCCAGCATGTGGGCCCACGCTCGCAGGCGGAGGTCAGCCAGCTCACGGCGCGCACCGAGGGTCCACGCCGTCCGGATCATCCGCTGGGCATGCTCGGAGATCCGTGCCTGAGCCAGCTCGGCGAGGAAACGGATCGGCCGGTCCAGGGTGCCGGTCGCCGTCTCGGCGCCTTTGGTGGCGTACTTGGCGATGTACGCCGCTACGGCCCGTTCGGTCAGCTCCTGGCCGTCGTCGAAGTCGGCGGAGCGGATCGGGCGGACATCGAGCTGACGGCCGAAGACGAAGCGGTGGGCTCGGCCGTCGATCTCGGGCCCGTCGACGCGCGCGGCAGTGGCGGCGGCCCGGATGGCGTCGGTGAGCAGCTCGGCCGAGGCCCACGTCGGCGGAGCCGTTTCGCCTCCTTCCGGGCCGTCGATGCGGATGACCGCATGGAAGTGGACGGCGCCACGCTTTTGGTACTCGGCCACCTTGGCGAAGGAGATGCGGGCGTGGTGGCGGAAGGCGCGTTGGGTGAGGCCGGCGCGCTTGGCGACTTCCCGGCGGAGGTAGATCGAGAAGCGCCGCCACAGGGCACCGGCGTGTGCGTTCCAGAGCACGGCCGCTTCGTAGTCGTAGGTGTTCGGGTCGAGTGGGGTGCCCAGGGCGAGATCCTGTTCGTCATGCCGGGTACCGCAGCGGCAGTCACGGCCGCTTGTGGGGCGGTTGTGGACCGATCCGAATCCGGGTGCGGTGAACGTCGCGAAGACCCGCGGATGTGTCGCGACCTGGTCCGGGGTGCCCTTGCCGCCGCGCAGGCCGGCGGTGATGAGCTGGTAGGTGTCGCGGCGGTAGGTCTCGGAGCAGGCCGCACAGCGGGTGGCGCGACGGTTGTTGCAGCGCACGAGAAGCTGACCGGCGGGGAGGACTGCGGAGTCGAGGTGGTGCAGGGTGCGGCCGATCTCCCCGGTCGTCTGGTTGACCGCGTACTCCGTTCGGTGGCCGTCGAGGCGGACGGGGTGCGTGCATCCGCCCAGGCCGGAGAGTTGGCGGGCCAGCTCGGGCATGGTGCCTAAGGAGGCCAGCATGGAGAGTTCCGCCAGCGGGGGCGGAGTCTGCCGGGTGATGATGGGACTTCCTTTCGACTGTTTCGGCGGTTGGGAGAGACAGCCCCGGGGCGGCGGGATGCTTGGCGGCGTTGTTGCCGCCCCGGCGGCTGGTCAGCGCCTGTTGGCGCCGCTGACGAGGGAGCGCAGGACCACAGCAGCGACGGCCACCGACATGGCCGTGACAGCGACGGCCGCAAGGAGAGCGGTCAGCACGACGCCGACGACGACCACAGCGACCACCGGGCCCACCCACGGGGCGAGAGACCGGCCCACCGAGGGCATCGGGGCTTGTGTCTGCTGAGGAACGAGGGACGTCGTGGGCAGCGGCGGTACGTCGGGCAGCTTGGGGCGGAACATGGCGGACCTCCTTGTCACTTGTTGGTGCCGTTGACGACGCCGACACCGGAACGGGTGCCGGTCTCGATGGCGGGGGCGAGGAAGGTGTGCGAGAGCCAGAAGCCGAATAGCGCGATCACGACGGCGACCCACAGGCGGATCCCGAGGAACTTGATCGCGGCCCAGGCGACGACGCCGAGAACGAAGACGAGCGGCAGCGAGACGGTCACAGGGCTCTCCTCAGCGGACCGCGCAGCGGTGGGTGCGGGCGGCGAGTTCGGCGGCGGCGCGGCTGTCGTAGTCCGTGGAGAAGCCGCAGCGCGGAGCCGTGCAGGCGGCTGAGTGCTTCTCCCGGCCCCGGCCGTCGTAGTACGTGCCGACCTGGACGGGACCGATGCGGACGACGTTGCGGAAGCGGCGGTTGGCGGACATCAGGCGGCCTCCTTCGAGGCGTTGTGGTCGTCGTGGTGGTTGCACGTGAAGTCGGCGACGCGGTCGACGAGCCAGCGCCGGATCTCCTCGCCCTCGGCGTTGTCGGCGGTGAGGATCACTGGTTCGGCGATGAGCACGGCTTCGGTGAAGCGGTTCTGTCGGGTCAGCTCGGCAGCGCGGTTGAGCACGCGGAGCGTGGACGGACGCAAGGGGGAAATTCCTCCAGGATCAGGTGAGTTGAGTAGCAATCGCTTCGGCGAGCGGCAGCGGGACACCGAGCCGGGCGCGAAGTGTCGAGGTGTCGATGGCGGTTCCGGTCCGCGCCTGGTGCTCGTCGGCGAGCTTGCGACCGAGCGAGACGAGAGCCGGCGGAAGGGAGACTGGAGAGCTCTGAGGCAACTCCACTTCGGATGTGGGCAGTTCAGGAACAGCGGAGGAAGCAGGGGCTGCTTTCTCGTCCACGACCGGCGCCGATTCGGGCGCAGGTGCCCCGTGGGCGAGGAGCGTTCCGCCGAGGAAGGCGACGGCAGGCCACCCGGCGACGAGGATTCGCAGCCAGGCCGGTACCGCGCCCAGGTCGAGCAGACCAGCCGTGGCGACGTTGGCGCCGAGCGACGCGGTCAGCGCGACCAGGAACCAGCACCACCCAGCCGCCTTCATCCCGCCGGAACGCAGCCGTCGCCAGGCCGCCACCAACAGCAGGTCGACGGAGATGGGGTAGGCCCATGCCTTCCAGCCGTTCTGTCCGGCCGCCGCCGCCAAGTCATGAAGGTGGGAGAAGGACAGGGCGGCGGCGATGAGCGCCTGCACGAGCACGGCGTCCAGCCGTACCGGCAGTCGCATCACGCCTCCTCGTCCGGCTTCGGGTCGCCCTCGGCCTGCGAGGCGCCGTACGCCTCCAAAGCGGTGACGTAGTCGGCACATGCGGCAGCCAACTGCCGGGCGAAGGACAGGTGATCAGCGACCGGGACATGGTCGAAGGCGGAAACCAGTAGAGAGTGGTCCGCTCCGTCCAGGGCGAGGATCGGAGCTTGGCGGGTGCCGTACTGGTTGAGGCGGACCCTGGTACCGGCGTCCGCGTAGAAGGACATGGTGGCGGTCACGGGACTTCCTTCTGCGATCCAGGCATGGGTGGGGTAGGGACTTGGCGCGGGTCGGCCGCGCCGGCCGTCGGAGCGGGTTGGGTTACTCGGGGAGCGGTCGAGGAGCCGTCACCGGGCCAAGGCCCTTGGCGGGCACGGGCGGGACGTAGGGCCGGAAGGGCGTCAGCGCAGGGATGTCCGGGGCGAGGTGGGCCGCCTCGCGGCAGGTGGCCGCTGCATCGGCCAGGGACACATACGGCGTACGGATACGGGACCAGCCGCCGGAGGTGTCACCGACGACGGCCAGGCCGGGCAACTCTGGAGCGATGGCGCAGGCTGCGTAGACCGCCTCCGGGGCGATATCGCCGAGCGCCATCTTGGCGGAGGCTTCGTCGTTGACGCGGTGACAGACCCGGCCGGTGAGCTGAGCGCGGAGCATGGTCGCTCCCTTGCCCAGTTCGGCGCCGAAGCGCTGCCCGCACACCTCCAGGTAGATCCCCGCGGCACGGCCGAGTTGGGCGAGCCTGATCAGGTGCGTGACCATCTCGTCGCGCCGCTCCTCCTCCTTCCGCGTGGCGACAAGGAAGAGTTCGGCGACCTCGTCGATGAACAGCACGATGGGAGCCGGGCGTTCATCCTCCGGCAGGCCCCAAATGTCCGACGTGATCAGTTCATCCGGGGTGCCGAAGGCGATGCCCTGCCGCGCCTTGATCAGGTCGTACCGGTCCTCCATTTCCTTGACGAGTACGGGCAGCAGTTCGGCCGCCTGTTCCGGATCGGTGGCGAGTGCGGAGAAGCGGGCGGCGAAGGGCGCCAGTTCGACACCGCGCTTGCAGTCGATGCCGGCCAGGACCACGGGCTGCGCCGCGAGCTTGGCGATGAGGTTGCGCAGGAACATGGACTTGCCCGACAGCGTTGCGCCCAGGACGAGTTCATGCGGAACGGCCTGGTAGTCGCGTACGAACGCGGTCGCGTCCTCCCGCAGCGCCACCGGCACCCGCAGGAACCCGCCGTCGATCCGCTTGGGCATGCGGACCTTGCGCAGCACGTCGAAGCCGACCAGTCGGAGTTCGACGACACCGGGCTTGATGTCCCTCACGTACACGGCGTGTACGCCCCAGGCGTGACGGAGCCGTTCCGCCGAGGCGGCCACGTCCGCCGGTTCCTGGCCCGGAGCCAGCCGGAGCCGGATCCGGAGACCGGTCGAGGTGGGGCGGATCATGCCCCGGCGGGGCGGGACGGGTCGGACCTCACGACGCGTGGTCGCTCTGATGGCCAGCGCCCGCCACCGCGAGGGTTCGACCGTCAGGCCGCAAGCGTCCATGGTCGAGGAGTACGAAGCCAACAGCCGGAGCACCGAGGCCGGTAAGCCGACCGTTGACCAGTACGCCGCCGGGTGGGCCCGCCGGGCATACGCGGCACCGCTTATCGCGGTGAGCGATGCGCCCAGCTCGGCCCACGTCAACAGGTCAGTCATGCCGGTCAGCCCGCCTGAGCCATCGGGAAGACGCCCGGAGCAACGGCGGTGGCCCGATAGGCGATGCCGTGCCGCTGTTGGCCGTTGAACACGCTCTCCCACGGCCGGGCCACCAGGCCTACCAGCGAGACCGGAGCACCGAGGGTCAGCCCCTCGGTGACACCGCTCTCCGGAACGGTGACCTTGACCAGCGCCGATTCGCCGTCCTCGATGTAGACGACGCCGATCGTCATGAGCGGCTCACCGCTGACGGCGTCGGTGGCCCGCTCACCGGTCTGCCGGTCGCGGACCTTGGGTTCCGGAGCCTCGGTCAGCAGGATCGTCGCCGCCGAGGTTTCTACACGGATGACACGCACAGAATTGCTCTCCCTTTTGTTGCGCCGCACACGCGTACGGCCGCATTCAGTGACGAATGACTACGCAACGGGAGGTTGACCTCATACCGGCTGGGCGCGATACGCTCCAGGAGCGTTGATGCCAAAGACGCACCCGGCCTGAGTGGGCTGCCTCCCGCTCAGGCCACATCTGTTTTCTGTGGCCTTTCCGCTTACGCACCGGCGCAGGTCTGCCTTCCTGCTCCGGTCCGTTCGCATGCCCGCACGACCCACTCCGCCGGATGCGAAGGGGTGTGCTGACACCAACCACAGTAACCCGTACCCCAAGTACTGTCTAGTACTTCAAGTACCAGTCCGTACTTCGTGTACGCCCAACTCCGCCGCCAAGGTGCGAAGTTCCTCAGAAGGCGGCTGAGCCATGGTCAGCAGGTCCGCCGCGAGCTGCTTCACCATCGGGAGGGCCCGCACCATCTCGGGCGACAGTTCACGTGCCCTCAGCAGCGCTGAGACCGCGTCAGCGATCTGCCGTCGCTGGGCATAGGCCCTGGCGACGTCGATCTGAAATCGCGTCTGCCGCTCGGCAGACAGCCCCGACTCGTCGACGGCCTGCGCAGCCCGTAGTGCGACTCCGGCATCCCCCAGGTCGACCGCGACGGACACCTCATGCAGACCGACGTTGGTCGGCCCGAACTCGGTGTTGTAGTCGTTGCGACCATCACCGACCTGTTCAGCCATTGCGCGAGCGTCGCGGAGATACCCGTACGCCTCGTCGGCCAGGTTCAACCGAGCGGCGGCGACCGCCCGTTGCAACGTCAGCGCACCACGCAACGCCACTGCCTCGACCTGTCCGGACTCCGCCAGAGGCCGCAGCGCGTCAGCCGCACTCCCTGACACCTGGGCCGCCTGCGCGAAGTGACGGGCACCCAGGAAGACGAGCGACAGCCTGAACTCACCGGCCGCCATCAGCAGTGGATCATTCGCCCGCTCGGCAGCGACCACGGCACGGTCAACCGCGATCCATGCCGCCTCCGGCTCCCCCATGTTCGCGAGGGCGCCGCTGCACGTGTGGTACATGACCGCCAACAGCCGGAACAGTTCAGGACGCTCCGACTCGGGAACCGAGCGGGTGGCCGACTCCAGCCCGGGGACCAGCGCTTCGAGCAACTCGGCCAGGTCGGCGTAGTTGCCCTGATGCGTAAGCGACCAGGCACGGTCGACCTCGGCCCGAAGCGCCGGCACATCGGGGGAACTGTTCTGCGGGCCAAGGACCGCCTTCAAGGAGTGCGCGGCACTCAGCACCATCCGCAGCCGACTCGCCCCGGGCGGCTCGCCCTCTGCCACCGATGCCACGATGGGAGCCTCGGCCGCCAACTCGGCGACTGGGACCTCAAGGACATCGGCGACCTTCTCCAGGACGGTCATCCGGTCAATCCGCCGAACGCCCCGCTCCACCTGGGACACCCAGGCTTCCGAGCGCCCCAGCAGGCCGGCGAACTCCTTCTGCGACAGCCCCCGACGCTTGCGATTGAAGGCGATCTTGCGGCCGAGCGCCTTCTGATACTCAGTGCTCAACGTCCACACCCTTGCCGGACACGAAGTCCAGGCGATCAACCTCCGTGGCCGACAGGTATCGGTCCCGCTCGGAGAGGAAGGCCCGCACGTAGTCCTTGGACTCGTGGTCTTCGAAGGCGTCCTTGTCCCGGTAGAGCTCGTAGAACACGCGCTCCAGCGGACGGCCGTCAACACGGTGCACGGTGTAGATCACCGTGCCGGGTTCGTTCGCACGGATCTGCTCGCCGGTCCGCGCCACCAAGTCATCGAAGCCAGCCGCCGCCGCTTCGTCCCTGCAGGTAAAGCGCACCATCAGTCCGAACATGCGAGGTCCTCTCTCCATGGCATCCAGGTCGGCACCGACCGCACGGCGAACGCTATGCGTCACCTGCCCGCACGAAAAGTACGAACCCGCACTCCAAATACGCGCACATTCGGTACGGTGCTAGTACTAATTGTACGGCTCTGCATGGTTCGTGTCAGCCGGTCAGCAAGGCTGACGCAGAAAATGGCAGGTCACCGCCATGGAGGACGCCTTGCCCACCCACCGACGCACCTTCCGCGGGGATCCTCAGGAGCTCCGCGCCGCACGCAACTGGACCCGTGCCGCGCTGGACGGCCACCCCCACTCAGACGATGCCGCGCTGATCGTGACCGAACTCGGCACGAACGCCTTGATGCACACCGCCAGCGGGGACGTCGCCGGCACCTTCCACGTCACGCTCACCATCTCAGAGCTGGTCACCCTCATCGCGGTGACCGACTCGGGAGACGCAAAGACCGCACCCGAGATCCAGCAGCCACCCGGCAACGCCACCCACGGCAGAGGACTCGGCATCGTCGCCACCCTCGCCGACAACGTGATCGTTCATGGCGACAACTCGGGGCGCACCATCACCGCAGAACTCCGCATCCCGACCAGCCTCCAGAAGTCGGCCCCCTGCTACACGCACCCCGGAGGCCGACAGTGCTGACGGGCAAGCCCCGCCGAGGCTATTGGTGCGAGTGCTGGACCGAAGACCTCACCGACGAGACAGCACCGCCGACGCTCCGAGCTTCCTTCGACGCGTACTCAGCATCACAGGCAGACAGATGGGTCGCGGTCACCATTCGCACGATCTCACCAGCCCTCGACCCGGAAGCCTCCGACGAGGCGTGGGGCTGGCTGTACCAGGGACGCATCGTGACCCGCCAAGCCCTCCTGAACTCTGAGCCGTGCAGAGTCTCCATCAGCAGCGCCGACACGCGCATCACATGGACGATCCGGCCGGTCATCTTCCTGCCGCTCGCCCACCGCCAGGAGACCGAACTCCCAGCCTGCGCATACGACTTCAAGCCCCACATGCCCCAGGCGTCCGACTGAGTTACAACCTTCTTCACGGGTTCAAGGCGGCTCGCTCCGCTCACCGCGCGCGGCCCGGCCCCCGGCCGGGCCTGCGCTCCTGTCTCCGCCCCGCTCCAGCCCGGCCGGCGCCCGTGCCGCGCGCACAGCAATCAGCCTGATGCCAGAGAAGGGGGTACGTCATGGCTGGGGCGGTCGGCTCCACGGCTTTACGGAGCCACTTTGGCGCGAGCCTCGAAGATCATGGCCCCAACGTCGTGCTTTACCGGGCAGGTCCACAGACTGCCCGACGCGCCGCAAGCTTACGGGGCCATGATCACTCGCGCCAAAGCAGCGCCACCCCAAAGCCGCTCCGCCGACCTTTGGGGAACCGCACTCAGGCTCAGTCATCCTGATCTGGAGTAGAGAGCGAGAATTCTCCGATACACCATCTCCGGATAAAATCAAAGAACTCCTGAGTGAACATTTCGCGGTACCTATTCAATGAGGGATCGAAGACACCGACTTTACGAGCCTTTGCGATGCGCGCCAAAAGATCATGAGCGCCCATATATGTGAAATCATCACCACCTTCCTCGTCTTGAGAAGTTCCTATATCGTCAGACTCCATCTCCAACCCAAGCATCCAGCTCAAGACTCGACAAGCAACATTGTTGGCCCCATCTGCAAGCACAGGAGCGTAGGTGATAAAACTCTGCCTCCCTGACATCCATGGGGTAGGGGCGCGGAGTAGAGAATTGACCACCTCGCCCGCGATTCGTCCACTATCTTCATATTTCCAGCGAATTCGCGGATCTGCGAGCTCAGATAGCACATTCTCAATATCGTGGCCAACGCCTCGCGGAGAAAGGTCTTGCTCTGTCATCACAGACGCCCCGTGCCAGCGCACGGCTTGCTCAGCCTCCACCAGACCGAAAAGTACGGCCGCGCCAGCAGCTCGAATGTCTTTCTTCGCATAGTCCACGAGAGGAACCTGAAGAGAATTTCTCCGGTCTTGCTCCGCCCAGAACTTCCTAACCTCAACACTTGCGTAGCCAGGCACAAAATCAGCCATAGAAATGCAAAGCCTTAGGTCATCATAAGCAACGTCACTCGAATTCAACGCCTTCATGAGTTCATCGTTGACTGCATCTCTTGCTTCAGGTGCGCACATACACGCGCCAGCCCAGGCAGCACTAACCACCTCGTTTTGACGCCTTCTGAGCGCCACCGAGGAATCAGACTTTCGACGGTCCTTGCGGAGCTCAACTGTTAGACGCAGAAGGGAGGAAACGATATCGCGCGCGACAGATGGACGCAGTGTGACAAACTCTAGAAGGCGCGCACAGAAAGAGATTAGGGCCGACTTCTGTTTGGCCTCGGACACGCTCTGTGCTTTGCCCAGGGCAAGACTTACGAAGCCATTTGCCGCATCACCCAATCGCTCATCCAGAAATTGAACTGCCAACTGAGCAGTGACATCCCATGACTCATTGACGAGGTGCGGGTGCAGTTCTTCATACAACGAACCCACGTCAGCACTGTCCCGAACAAGCTGTCTGGCAGAGAAATACTCCAGAAAAGTCCGGTGAGTGAAAGAGTAAATCCTCTCGCCCGCCGGGTTAGTTCCGACGTCAGTGAGCTGTTGCCAGCAACGAGCCGTGGCGGTGCGTGAGTAGGGCGAGCGAGGCCGCGTGCGGACAGCAGCAAAGCCCCTGGTAGGAACAAGTCGA